>LQHI01000014.1 GCA_001515185.1 Hadesarchaea archaeon DG-33
CATGAGGAACCATATTATAGTTCCTAAAACTATCCCTATCGCAACAAATCCCACAACTACCCCTATGAATCCCCTGCTTACAAACAACTTGTACCAACCAAACGCATAAAATCCAAAAAAGCCATACAATCCAAACCATCGTGGGTCGTCAAATACAAAACCTAATAGACCTAGCAATCCTAGAAGGCCTAACAAGCTCAATTTACCGTATTCCATTTTTAGTCTCCTTGATATTTTCGGTGCCCCAAACTATAAAAAAGCTCACCGTATCTCGAAAGTTAATGCTCCTTCGTGCCTCGCTCGCCTACGCTTTCTGAGTTTCACCCACACCGGCAAAATCAAGAGCATGCCCGCAAGGAAGCCACCTATGTGCGCCCAGTACGCCACCCCTGCGGTCGCCCCTGCCGCCCAAAGCACCGAAGCCGAAATCACCTGCAGCACGAACCAGAACCCTATCATTACAACAGCGGGAATCATAACCAAGTGAATAATGTAAAAGAAAAGGACGGCCGTGAGCACCCTCGCCCACGGGTACAAGAGCACATAGGCCCCGAGTACCCCTGCGATCGCTCCCGACGCCCCAATCGTCGGAATCATCGACCCCGGGTCAGAAAAAGCATGCACGAGACTCGCCACAATCCCCGCGCCGAGGTAGAACAAGATAAATTTACCCCTCCCAAGAACGTCCTCGATGTTGTCGCCGAAAATCCAAAGGTACCACATGTTAAAGAGGATGTGCAGGATCCCCCCGTGCAAGAACATCGAGGTGAAAAGGGTGTGAATGTTCTGCCCCGCAAGCACTTCTTTCGGCTTCATCCCGAATTCTTGGTTAACTTGATTGAAGGTCCCCGTAACCAGCGCCCCTACGAAGATCGCGACGTTCACAACAATCAAAGCGTAGGTGAGAACAGGCCTTCTCCGCGTTGGGTTCTCGTCTTTCAAGGGAAACATTCAATCCCACGCGAGTGTATTTCAATAGTGTATGTCCTGTTTGTCTTAGGTTAAAATAGCTCTTTGTCAAAGTGGGGTTGGTGCTTGGGGTGCTTCACCTAATCCTGGCGGATTCCGAACTCGAAACCGTGCCTCGGGAGATCGCCAATCATCGCGTCATCAAGTGGAGCGCGCGACGCCTAGGGAGGAGACCGACGGAGATATTACTTAACTCGAGCCTCCATTATCCCGCGATGCGAAGGCTGCCTGATGGCGACCGGCGGGGGCGGCCGGACATCGTGCACATTTGTTTGCTGCTCGCGCTCGACACACCCCTCAACCGAGAAGGACTACTTCGCACCTATGTTCACACCCGACACAACAAAATTATCACCGTGGACCCGTCCACCCGCCTCCCCCGGATGTTCAATCGCTTCACTGGGTTAATCGAGCACCTCTTCCTCACAGGTGAAGCGCCGCCAGAAAAGCCTTTGCTCACTCTTGAAAATGCCTCACTCGCCGAGCTGGTCGGGAGAATCAAGCCCAAAAAAGTCATATCATTCAGTCAGCGTGGGCAGATGCGGAATTACAAAGATATCTTCAGCAATAATTCGAAAGAGGACGACGTATGCGTCATCATCGGCGGATTCCCCCGCGGTGATTTCCTGTCTAATGTAACCGAGCTTTCGAACGAACTCGTGAGCATAGATCCAGAACTCCTTCGTGCGCCAACTGTTTTGATGAGGGCGATTTTTGCATACGAGGATGCGTTCGAGATTCAGAAAATCAGGCAGGGCAGGTAATCAAATGTCGCGTAAGGGCATCCAAGAATGGAAAGCCGAGCACAAGCGAATTGCGGCAGAGCGCATGGAGCGACTATTCGAGCTGGCTGAGGGGATATTTGGTGGGCGCCCCGAACTAGCCGACCGGTACGTGCAGCTCGCGTGGAGGCTCAAAACCAGATACAACCTCAAGCTTCCCGCGCGCCTGAAGAGAAAATTCTGCAGGAAATGCCTGTCGTTTTGGAAGCCCGGTGTCAGCTGTCGGGTGCGGGTTCAGTCGGGTCGAGTAACCATAACTTGCCTGAAGTGTGGTCGCATCGTGCGTTTGCCCTACAAGCCGAAAAAGAAAGAATAATCAAGTGTCTCTTAAAATCCTTCAACTTTAACAATGTCGAAAACGGTTAAAGTGTGGGAAAAGCGTTAATATCGCCAGCTTCAAGAAGGTTAGAGGACGAACTACAAGTGGGGGAAAAGATGTCAGTTAAAGAAGTTCCTGCAAACGCGCTCATCAAGCGGTTGAGCGAGGAGCTGGGGAAGCTGGAGGAGCTAACGCCACCCCAGTGGAGCCACTTCGTCAAGACTGGGGCCCACAAGGAGCGTCTTCCCGAGCAGCCCGATTGGTGGCATGTGCGCGCGGCCTCGCTACTTAGACGAGTTTACATCGACAGTCCGGTGGGGATCTCGAGACTCCGTAGCTATTACGGTGGACGGCAGAACCGCGGGCAAGCACCCGAGCACTTTCGCAAGGGAGGGGGCAAGATTCTGCGCACCATACTTCAACAGCTCGAGCAAGCTGGCCTCGTTCGAAAAGTCGAGCGCAGTGGGCGGAAACTCACCCCGAGGGGCGCAACGATGATCGATAACTTGGCCAAACAGATAAAGACCGAACAAAAAGAGGCGTGAGAATGGAGGAAGAAGAAATCGAAGAACTGCGCAAGCGAAAGATGCTCGAGCTGAGAGCGAAGCTTGAGGAACAGCAACGCCAAGTTGAACAACGAAGGCAATACGAGATTCAAAAAAGACTGGCGATTCAACAAATCCTAACCCCCGAGGCCCGAAGCAGGTTAGCGAACATTCGAGCGGCCAAACCAGAGTTCGCTGAGCAACTAGAAATCCAGCTTATCCAGTTAGCCCAAGCGGGAAAGCTTGGATCGAAGATTACCGACACCCAGCTGCGCCAGATTTTAGGCAGGCTGCAGGCACGGAAGCGCGATTTCAGGATAAGGAGGGTTTAGATGGCGCGGAACAAACCGGCTCCGCTTAAGCGAAGACTGGGAAAAGCAGCCAAGCATACGCGGCGTGCCCCCATATGGGTGATGGCCAAGACCGGGGGAAGGGTGCGCACCCACTCAAAGCGGCGCAGCTGGCGAAGGCAGCGCATAAAACCTTAGGTGGAATCCATGCCAGAGGAGCGGATATATGTCATCCCGTTAAGGGAAGCCAAAAGTGCCCCCCGCCAAAGGCGGACATCTCGGGCCGTAAAGATCGTGCACGAGTTCCTGAGGCGCCACATGAAGTCTGAGGAGATAAAGCTCGATCAAGCGTTGAACCGCAAGCTCTGGGAGCGAGGAGCGAAGCACCACCTGCCGCGAATCCGGGTGCGAGTCGTCAAACAGGATGATGGTTCGATCGAAGCTTTTTTGGCAGAATAAGGTGGCGCCATGTCGATTGTCAGGGTGAGCTTCAATCGAATTCCGTTCTTGGGAGCTTTCGCCCTAACCACAGACAAAATCGCGCTTCTTCCCGAGCGCTTTCACGTTCGAGAGCAGATTGTGGAAGATGCGCTGGGTGTACCGGTAGCCCGGGCGAACATGCACAATAGCCCCTTGCTGGGTATTCTGGCCGCTGGCAACTCCAATGGGCTCGCGTGCTCTGAACTGCTTGAGTCCGAGGAGGAGGGGCGGCTTACCGAGCTTGGAGCGAGAGTTTCACGCATTCCTGGACGATACACGGCGTTCGGAAATCTCGTGCTGGTGAACGACCATGGCGCCGTAGTGAATCCCGACCTTCCCGATGAGATTTTAAAACTCATAAGTGAGAGCTTAGGCGTGCCCGTGAAGCGAGGGACGATTGCGGGGGTCAAAAACGTGGGCGCGACAGGCGTGGCAACGAATCGAGGGGTGCTCGTACATCCCGACGTGTCTAACGAGGAACTCAAGCACGTTTCGGGTGTTCTTGGTGTACCCGCGGAAGTCGGCACCGCATGCGGCGGTGTGAAGTATGTTGGGTTATGTTTGGTGGCGAATTCTAATGGCGTGATCGCCGGCAGGCCCACGACAGGCCCCGAGCTGGGCCGCGTGGAGAGAGCTTTAGGATTTATCTGAGGTGGTTAGGTGAAAATATTTCGCATTATGGGTTGGTTCAAGCAAGGACTCTACCGCCAGCGTTTCACGCGCGAACTGCTAGCGCTCTCGAAAGAGCAGGCTCTCGAGCGGATTTACTCAGATGTCGGGAGCAAGCACCGGGTCAAACGCAACCTAATCCATATAGAGGAGGCCGTTGAAGTTAAACCCGAAGAGGTAAAAAATCCTCAAGTGCTGGCTATGTTGGAGTGATAGGATGGAAAAGATAACTGAAGAGGAGCAGAAAAAACTGCAGCGCACCCTAAGCGAGCTTCGCAACCACCAAGCAACAGCTGAGGCTCTTCGCCAAAACCTCTCATTACTTACCGCATCACTTTCCGAACTCTCGATGACCGTTGAGGCGATTAAGACGATAAAAAGACTTAAACCGGGAACCGATATCCTCGTGCCCATAGGCTCCGACTCTTTCATCGCCGCCAAGCTGGGAACGACGGAAAAAATAATCACCGGGCTGGGCGCAGATGTCGCTGCTGAGCGCAGTATCACCGATGCAATCGTGACGCTTCAAGATCGAATGGCGGAGCTCGAGCAAGCTTTGAGCAAGACGCGCGAGGAACTGGAAAAACTGAGTACGCGAATCGAAGTTCTTACGCCAGAGGCGGAGCGGCTCCTCGAGAAGGCCCGGAAAGCGCAGCCCTAGGGGAGCTCGATGTTTGAGAAACTGAAGAAGAAGCTCAAACGTGTAGTGGAACGTATTAGTCAGAAGGCGGCCCCCGAAGCACCACCTGAAGCGCCACCCGAAGTTCCTCCAGAGATCCCTCCAGAAGCCCCACCTAAAGCCCCGTCGGTAGTCACACCTTCCAAAAAACCGCGCAAGGCGTTGAGGCGAGTGGTGAAGCGCATCACACGGAGGGAGCTCTCCCCAACGGATGTCGAGGACATCGTCTGGGAGCTTCAAGTTGGCCTGCTCGAGAGCGATGTCGCGGTGCCAGTCGCCGACCACGTCATCGAACGCGTGAAGGCTGGTCTAACGGGACGAAAGCTGGGGCTGCGGGAGGATCCCAAAAAACTCGCGGATGAAGTCCTCCGTCAGGCGATTCAAGAAATTCTGACAACCGAGCAAAAGGTTGATTTACTCAAAATCATCGAAACCAAGCGCGCCGAGGGCGAACCCGCTGTGATAGTTTTTGTTGGAATCAACGGCCACGGTAAAACCACAACAATCGCTAAGTTGGCGCGATATCTCATCGGGCACGGGTACAAACCAGTACTCGCGGCTGCAGACACCTTCCGCGCGGCTGGCATCGAGCAGCTTGAGATTCACGCCAAGCGTGTAGGCGTTGGGGTGATCAAACAGCGAAGGGGAGCCGACGCCGCGGCAGTTGCTTACGACGCGATCGCCCATGCAAAAGCCCGAGGGCTCGATGTCGTCCTCGTCGATACAGCTGGGCGGATGCAAACTGATCTCAACCTCATGGACGAGATGCGAAAAATCATACGGGTAGCGAAACCCGACCTCACGATTTTTGTTGGAGATGCCCTAACGGGAAACGATGCGGTAGAGCAGGCGCGAACGTTTGACCAAACCGTAGGAATAAACGGTTCAATTCTGTGCAAGATGGATGCCGACTCCCGGGGAGGCGCCGCTCTCTCGATAACCCAAGTGACGGGGCAACCGATTTTGTTTTTAGGCACTGGGCAGGATTACAAAGATCTGGTCGAGTTCAAGCCGGAAATTATTTTGAACGCTTTGTTCGGCGACTGACACGGCGCTTTTTCTTTTCCTTGAGTTTCGCGCGCAGGAACTTTAGGATTTCCCTTGGGTCAGCTCGCCCCCGCGTGAACTTCATCACCTTTCCGGCCAAGAAATTCAAAGCTTCTTTTCTGCCAGCGCGATAATCCATTACAGCTTTTGGATTTTCTTCGATTGTTCTAACAACAGCAGCCCTAAGATCCGCCTTCTCTAGGCGCTCTAACCCCAGTTTCCTGATCAACTCTTCAGGTTCGGCAGGTTGCTTTACAAGCTTTCGAAGTACAAGCTCCCCTTGCTCGGGAGTTATCCGCTTGGCTTTGACCATCCGAAGCAGGCCCGCGAGCTGTTTGTGTGTAAACTTCACTTCCGTAGCGCGAAGCTTCATGTAGTTCAGTACCTTCTTGAGATTCGTCTGGAACCAAGTCGCGACGAGCTTCGGGTCCACCTCTTTTGCGACAGCCTCGAAGAGATTCGCAAGCTCTCGTTCGCTGACGATAACTCCCGCCACAGCTTGGGATATTTGATACTGTTTGGCCAATCGCTGCTCGCGTTGGTGAGGTGCCTCGACCATGCGCTTTCGGATCGTCTCGACACGTGCGCGATCTATGACGATTGGGAAAATGTCAGGATCCAGTATAACATGAAAATCTACGACTTTCATTCGCATGGGTACCGTAATCATTTGACTTTCCAGATAAGCACGCGTTTCATAAGGGATAACCGCCCCACGCTCGATCAAAGCCTTCTGCCGCATGACCTCGAACTTGACCGCGCGATAGGCCCCCTTAGTTGAATTAATATTTTTTATTTCGACGCGAGTTCCACCCTCAAGCGAAATGTTAGTGTCCGCGCGCAGCGTACCTGGCTCCGGCCTGACTTTGCCTGAATAGTCGAGCACAAGCATCAACTGTCTTAGGAATCTACGGGCCTCCTCAGGCGAGTGCATATCCGGCTCCGTCACTATCTCCACGAGTGGTATCCCACAGCGGTTGAAATCTACAGTGCCTGCAACAGGGTCGTATGCCCCAGGGTCCTCCTCGAGATGTACTTCGCGAATCCTGACGCCCACTAGCTCACCGTTTATGCCAATCGGTGTGCTCGAGTGTTGGTAACCAGCGGGTAGGTCGGGATAATCGTAGTGCTTCCGTTGGATGTAGATCGGTTTATCAACCACCACATCGCAGCCAAGCATCAGCGCAAGCTCGATTACTGCATCAACTGCCCTCACGTTTGGAGGCATTGGCTTAGCACCGGGCATGGCCGTGCATATCGGACACACATTCGTGTTTGGCGGGGCCTCCCTGTAGTCAGTTGGGCAATCGCAGCATAGTTTGCGTTTGGTTGCTAGCTGCTCGTGAACCTCGAACCCTATTTTCATCTTCATTTCGCCGCCTCCAAGGCACGCATGACTCGCAATACGGTCCCTTCACCAAGCACCTTGCCCTGTACTTGCAGGCCAACCGGGATGCCACTAGCCTCACCCGCCTTGATGACGCCAGCACAGATGCCAGCGAGGCTGATTGGTGAAGTCAGGTAATCGTATGCGTACATCTCGGCCGGGGACAACTTCGTGCCCAACTTATGGGGCAGCTTCGGCACAGTTGGCCCCACAATAACGTCGACCTTATTTAACGCTTCACCGAACTCTCGTCTCATAAGCGTTCGAACTTGTAGTGCACGTTTGTAGTACCTGTCATGCTGATCCTTGCGGCTGATGTAGTCCCCGCACTTAATCCTACGAAGAACCTCATCACCGCAGACTTCTTCGATGCGTCGCCCGTACTTGCGTCCGTCGAACTTGCGCGTTGCAGAGAAGAACTCGGCGGACATGATCACGTAATATGCTGACAGACTTTTTTCTAGATTGGGGAGTTCAACTTCTACGACCTCTGCTCCAAGATCATGCAGTTTCTCGACCGCGCCATCGATGACCTCCATGACTGCGGAATCTGCTAGCTCGCTGAACTTGGGGCTCGTCCCCACACGAATATTTTCGATGCCGATGCCGAGCTTATCTGAATAGTTGGCGCTTGGAGAGTCTAGACTTGTGCACTCGTTCGGGTTGTGGCCAGCGATGGTCTCCAGCATCAGCGCTGCACCGTAGACATCTGGCGCTAGCGGTCCGATCTGATCAAAGCTTACTGCTAACTCAATCAAACCGTGGGCTGGTACCAAACCTTGGGTTGGTCTGATGCCGACGACCCCGCAGTGGCTCGCCGGGTTCCGAATTGCGCCGCCCGTATCTGTGCCCAGACAAAGATCGCACATCCCCGCTGCTATCGCTGCGGCACTACCGCTGCTCGAACCCCCTGGTATGCGGCCTAAAACAGCAGGATTTTCGGTCGGACCAAATGCGCTGGTCTCGCCGCTCGAGCCGCACGCGAACTCATCCATGTTGTTCATACCCACTATTATCCCTCCTGCCTCACGGACTCTTCTGATAACCTCTGCGTCGTAAGGGGAAACGTAATTTTCCAGGGTGCGGGAGGCACAAGTGGCCCGGAGCCCCTTAACGTTGATGTTCGACTTTATCCCGATCGTGAGACCAGCCAGCTTTCCCACTCGTTCCCCACGCTTGAGCTTGCGGTCGATGGCCTCGGCCTCAGCAAGAGCATTTGGGTTGAGTTCAATGAACGCCTTTATTTTTTTATCCAACTCTTTGATTCGATTGAGTGCTTGCTGCACGTTTTCCGTAGCTGAAAGCTCCCCCTGCAGGATTGCCTTAAGTTTCTCTAGCGTCCCTCGACCCACTTCGCCACCTCCACCCGGAGATTACCTTGTTCGTCCGCTCCCGGCATAATCGAGATGAAACGTTTTCGAAACTCGGTTCGCTCTTCTTCGCGGGAGGGCTCGCCATCAGGACGTGAAACGTTGTAAGTCTCCTGGCTGTAGTAAGTTTCCTTGAGCTTAGGAAGCTCCTCCGCCGCGCGTGCGAATGACTCGACTATTTCCTCGGCGCTGCGCCCGACCTCTTTTTCCCTTTCAGCCATCCAGACCCCACTTGATATCTCCACCGCCCTATGAAAAGTTTGGTGTCCAAAGTTTGACATGTAACTTTAAGCTTAAACCGACTAATTTTCTTTGGTGGCGGCTTGAAAAAACTAGCCAAATTTTGGGAGAAGTTACCGGACAAGAAAGTCCGTTGCTCGCTTTGCCCATGGAGAAGAACGAAGACGGCGAACTCTACACCTTGGTTTACGGCTCAATAGTTTCGTGGGCATCTGACCCCATCGAGAAAAAACCCCTTTATCACTTTTGGCCAGGGACCAGCGTTTTTTCCCTCGCGGCCCCGGGTTGTAATTTCAAATGTCTGCACTGCCAGAATTGGGCTATCTCGCAGGTGAAAGTCGAGGAGATCGCCCATGAGGATTTTTCACCCGAGCGAACAATTGAACTGACCAAGCGCTACGGCTGCAAGGGCATAGCCCATACTTACACCGAACCCACAATTTGGACGGAATATGCTATCGATGTAGGGAAGCTAGCGCGCCGCGAGGATCTTTACAACGTATACGTGACCAACGGCTACATAACCATCGACGCGCTGCAGGAGCTCGGGCCATATCTAGACGCGGCCAATGTCGACGTCAAGGCTTTCAACGATAGTTTTTACAGGAAGATATGTGGGGTTCCGAGCATCAACCCAATCTTAGAAACCTGTGAGTGGATGGTCGAACACGGCACTCATCTCGAAGTGACCTATCTGGTGATCCCCCGTGAGAACGACAGCTCTGAGGAAATCCGAAAATTCTGTAAATGGGTTTTTGAAAAGCTCGGCCCCGAGGTTCCCACCCACTTCAGCCGCTTCTACCCCCTCTATAAAATGACGGACCGATCGCAAACACCTGTAGAAACTCTTGAACGAGCGGTGAAAATAGCCAAGGAGGAGGGGCTGCACTATATCTACATTGGAAACGTCCCCAGACATAAGATGGACAACACTCACTGCCCCAAATGCGGTGAGTTGCTGATCGAGCGCCGCGGGTACAGCGTCACGCGCTATGAGTTAAAGGATAAGCAGTGCCCGAAGTGTGGAACCAAAATCAACGTCGTGGGATAGTATA
>LQHI01000015.1 GCA_001515185.1 Hadesarchaea archaeon DG-33
TCGCGTGTTATGAGAGTCGGCTTTTTTTCACTCGGAGGGAATGGGTGCTTTCCATGAAAATCTTCAAGTTTAAACGGCAATTTCAGTCACCTTTCAGGATATTCTCTTTGGACTCTTATAAATATTTCGTAAAGTTTAAAGAACGAAAAAGATAGATAAAAAATTAAATTTTCATTAAATTCTTATAAATTTTTTAATAAAATTCGTATAAATATTTCTCTTTCCAACTGGTTTAATTATCTAAATATGTGAAAAACGAAAATTTTTGAACCTCCTTAAGTTCAACTTCATCAAGTTAGACAGGAAAATTTAGGAGCAGAAGTCACTTTAGGAGTAAAGCCCTTCACCTATCCTTCCACGGTTATCCCCACTATTTTGTCGAAGCAACTTTTTAATGCGGGGTAAAGAGACTTATAGATTTCATAATATTTATCGTAAATCTTAAGATTTTCTTTTATTGGCTCCGTTCGGCTTACTTTTTTGATTGTCCTTTCGCATGCTTTACCGATGCTGCTGTATACCTTTGCCCCAACTCCAGCTAACAAAGCCGCACCAAAAGCTGGCCCCTCTTCTACATTTATCGTAACGAGCTCTGCTCCATATACGTCTGCTTGAATCTGACGCCACAGGTTGCTCCGAGCCCCGCCCCCCAAGGCGCGAATTTGGTCTATTTTAATCCCGAGGCCCTTCATTATTCCCAAGGAGTCTCGCATTCCATATGCCACACCTTCCATGACAGACCTTACCAAGTGAGGCTTCCCGTGGTGTAAGGTGAGCCCGAAGAAAACGCCCCTTGCGTTGGGGTCTCCGTGAGGGGTTCTCTCCCCAGCCAGGTAGGGGAGAAAAATCAAACCTTTGCAACCGGGCTCGGCTCTGGAAGCCTCAGCATCCAAGAAAACATAAGGGTCCTCCCCCGTCAACTTCCCAGCTTGGATTTCCAGTCCTCCTAGATTATCCCTAAACCACCTCAACGACCCTCCGGCTGAAAGCATCACGCCCATGAGATGCCATTTCTTCGGAACCGCGTGACAGAATGTGTGAATCCGACCCTTAGGGTCTGTTTTAGGTTTATCACAGGAGGCAAAGACAACCCCCGAGGTTCCTATGGAAGCCCATACTACCCCCTCTTTTATCACGCCACTACCCACCGCTCCCGCTGCGTTGTCTCCCGCCCCGCCGACTACCGGGGTTCCAAGCTTTAGTCCGGTGCTCGCGCTGGCTTCTCTTGAAATTTCTCCTGTAATTTCGGGCGATTCATAAACCTTGGGGAGTAGATCCTCTCGAATGTTTAGTTCATCCAATACTTTCTCAGACCATTTCCTTTTCTTCACATCCAGAAGTGAAGTTCCAGAGGCATCAGAAACATCGGTAGCATAGTCGCCGGTTAGTTTGAATCGGATGTAATCTTTCGGCAAAAGGATTTTATTGGACTTTTTATAAATATCGGGCTCGTTCTCCCTAACCCACAATATCTTCGGCGCCGTGAAGCCTGTGAAGGTGGGGTTACATGTCAGTTGGATCAGTCTGTCCCTCCCGATCTTTTCCGTGATTTCGGCACATTGCGAGGCTGTCCTTTGATCGCACCAGAGAATGGCTGGTCTCAAGACATGATTTTTCTTATCCAGAAAAACGGACCCGTGCATTTGCCCCGTTAGGCCTAAAGCGGTAACTTCCTCACTACTCAGCACAGAATCCTCGAGGACTTTTTTCACACCTTTCACTGTGGCATCCCACCAGTTCTCTGGATTCTGTTCTGCCCATCCTAGTTGCGGAATGTGGAGAGGATATTCCATAAAGGCCCTAGAAACAACTAACCCTTTTTCGTTGATGAGGAGGACTTTCACGCCCGTTGTACCCACGTCTATTCCTATCAGGTGACTCATGCTAATACCCGGAAGCTATCCTTTTCAATGATTGGTAGGTTCACTCTTTCTTTCTCGACTGCCTTTCTAATCAGATTGTGGTTAGTAGTCACTCCGTCGACTATACCCCATGAGATGGCTTCCTTTATTTCGCTCAATTTAGCTGTATCCACGAATATCTTCATCTTTCGGCCTCAGATGTCTTTAAGCGAGAACACTATTTCCAATATTTTCTCCATGTTTAAATATTTTATATAAAACAAATTTCGCGGAACAATGATACAATATCGAGGTATGGAAGTACATATCTAGAACCGCAGGGAAGAAGGTAATAATGATCAGGGGCGACGGGGCCGACGTGATTGTCAGGCTCACCGACTAAGATTGTTTGGGGGTGAACGATTCTAGAATCCAAGCAAAGCTTCGCCGTAAAAACGCAGGAATATCTCAAAAATGATAATTGCAATAGTGAAAATTAACACACTCTTTGGCGAGATCTTGATGCCGTGCCCTTCCTCTTTAAAGTAACGTATAAGCCCAGCGCCCGTGGGGGGCATCTCTTCTCCTCGTCGCCTGCGCATCTCGCCACCATCATTTTTTAGGTCTGCCAGAGTTTAAGTCTTTTCTTTGAACGGCTGGGGTTTTAATCACTTAAAAGCTTAGTTATCATGATCACGATGGCAAAATACGTCCCAGATGCAAACATAATCGTCAACGGTTTACTGACGCGGCTGGCTGAGAGTGAGCTAGCGGGCAGCGAGATTGTTGTGGCCAACGCGGTCGTCGCTCAGCTCGAACATCAAGCCAAACTGGGTAAGGACTCGGGTTTGAGCGGGCTCGCGGAGCTCAGACGCCTACAGGAGTTGGCCGAGCAAGGGAAGATAAAATTGAGTTTCTCGGGAGAACGCCCAAGCGTTGAACAAATGATGGGTGCGGATTTTGGCACCATCGATGCCGAGGTTCGAGAGATAGCTCGAGCCCAAGACGTGACCCTTCTCACGAGTGATGCCGTGATGGCAGAGGTCTCACGAATAGAAGGAATAAAAACAAAGTACTTCGAGCCCTCGCGCGTAGAGGAGACACCGAAACTCCTGCGCTACTTCGACAAGAACACGATGTCGGTACACCTGAAGGCACGAGTGCGCCCCATGGCCAAGGTCGGTCGCCCAGGCAATTTTAAAGTTCAAGTCCTAGATGAGAAACCGCTTGATGAGACGGAGCTTCGTGAGATAGCGCGAGAGATTCTCAAGTTTTCCACGCGCGATCCTGATGGGTTCATCGAGTTCGAGCGTGAAGGTGCCAGCATGATACAGTTCCGCGAATACCGCATCGCCATCACCCGCCCCCCATTCAGCGACGGGTTCGAAATCACTGCCGTCCGACCAGTTGTGTGGGTGAGGCTCGAGGACTACCGATTGTCGGAGAAACTGAAGGAGCGCCTGCGAGAACGCGCGGAGGGAGTGCTCATCGCGGGTCCGCCTGGCGCGGGCAAGACAACTTTTGCTCAGGCGTTGGCTGAGTTCTATCGCCTACAAAGAAAAATAGTCAAAACGATGGAATCTCCTCGCGACCTCCAGGTAAGCGATGAAATCACCCAATATACCGCTCTCGATGGTGACATGGCGAAAACCGCAGACCTGCTACTTCTCGTGCGCCCAGATTACACAATTTACGACGAGCTGCGAAAGACAAGCGATTTCCAGATATTTACTGACATGCGCTTGGCTGGAGTGGGCATGGTGGGTGTGGTGCATTCAACGCGGGCAATCGACGCCGTGCAAAGATTAATCGGTCGGGTGGAACTCGGAATGATTCCCATGATCGTCGACACCGTGATTTTCATCAAGGACGGAGAAATTCGGTCGGTCTATTCGTTGAGGTTCACGGTCAGAGTTCCATACGGCATGACGGAAGCGGACCTAGCGAGACCACTAATCGAAGTCTTGGACTTCGAGACGGGCGAGCCGCGCTACGAGATATATACATTTGGCGAGCAGGTCGTCGTTTCCGACTTGCGAGAGCAGATGCGTCCGAGGTTCCGTAGAAAACCAAGACGAAGATGGAGATAAACTAACTTCTCTGTTATCACTCTTGAGGCATGAATTGACGCTGGAGAATAACGATTTCGGTGCTGTCCTTAGCGCGGGCATAAGCTTCGAGCGGCTCGCGGTTTAGCTCGAGAAAAGTTGGTCCCCACTTGAACTTGTTGAGGATTTCTTCCGCACTGGTTTTATCGCCTAGAATTACTAAGGCTGCCGCGAGTGCTTCGACAGTGCTCAGCGTGGTCGGGCGTCCGTAGTAGGTGGGGTTTGTGGCTACTAGGTAGGGTAAGGCCCGCGGCACCATTCGCGCTCGGATGCGGGAAATTTGTTCGATTTGCTTCCAAGAGCAGTCGAGCGCCACTAATCCGTGCTTTCTCGCGATCTCGGCGTCCTCTCCAGAGAGCGCTCGTTCCGCAAATGGATCAAGCAAAATTGCGCCTTGCGGCAACTCCTGGAGCTGAAATACCATCTTAATTTTTTCGAATCGATATAAGCGCATCGCAGTGCATTTTTTCGGGTCGCATTCCCGAGCGTTGTATACAACTAGTTCCATCAAGCTCGGTTATAACTGAGTTTGGTAAACTTTTAAGCCATGGCTAAACAAGGCGGGTTGGGCACCTAATGAGTCAGCGAGTACTTTCTAACGCAACCATCTTCGAGGGCGAAGAGCTCGAGGTCACTCGCGGCTATCTAGTAATCCGTGATGGTATAATTATAAAAATTTCCAAAGGCTCCCCTTCGGGGCGGTCCACTGATCTAAAACGGGGGTTCATTTTACCACCTTTTGTGAACGCGCATACTCACGTCGCAGATTCCGTTGCTAAGGAACTCTACCTCGGTAGAACACAACAAGAAGTTGTCGGCCCGGGTGGGGAGAAATTTCGTGCTCTGGGCTCACATTCGCGTAGTGAGTTGCTTGCATCAGTTCGCGCAACGCTTCAGGACATGCTCCGCACTGGCACTCTGGCCCACTGCGATTTCAGGGAGGGTGGTGTAAAAGGGGTCGAACTCCTTCGAGAGGCATCGCACAAAGCGGTGAAATCAATTATCATGGGTCGCTTTTCCACACTCGAAGAACTGAATGTTGTTTTAAAAAAATCGGATGGGATCGGTTTGCCTTCGCTCAATGCTTTTGATGAGAAGATACTTCGATCAATCGCTAATCAAACTAGGCGGGCGAAGAAACTTTTTTCGATTCATGTTGCCGAGTTAAAGTCTGCCCGAGATGAAGTCGAGCGAGCACTTGAACTTCGCCCATCTTTTATCGTCCATGCAACCCACGCGAACAAGGAAGATTTCGTGTCTTTACAAAAGAATGATGTCCCCGTTGTGTTTTGCCCACGGGCGAACAGCTTGCTGGGCGTTGGCACCCCCTCTATCCACCTCGCACTCTCAACAAACGTTCGTTTTTGCTTTGGAACGGATAACGCGATGGTTTGCCAGCCGAACATGTTTGAGGAACTCTCGTTCGCTTGGGCGTGCCTGCGCCGAGCCGATCCAACGGCGGGAGGCGAGGAGGCACGCAAGCTCCTGCAGGCCGCGACAATTGAACCCCTAAATCTTTTCAATTTACCATGGGGGCCCGTTGAGGAGGGGGGGAGCGCGACATTCATGGTTCTCACCCGCGGAAATAATCTCACTAACCTCACCAACGTGCATTCAGGATTGGTTAATCGGGCGCGAGCAGACAATATCCGAACGATTTACTCGCGCGGCAAATTTTATAAGCTTGAGAATCAACCAAAAATTGACGTTTTAACGGGTTAACTAGAGCAATGAATGGTGGACGGAAAATATGCAGGTCAAAGATGTGATGACCAAAGAGGTTAAGTGGGTGGAGGTGCCCGGTAACCGAGCGGAGGCCCTAGATCTCTTAAGAAAAATAGGTACAAACGCGATTCCTGTAGTGAAGCGGGGCACCGATGAGCTAGTTGGGATGGTGACGCTCCGCAAATTGTTCGAAAAATCCGATGAGAATCAACTCGCTATGCTTGTGGACCGTGACGTTCCGACCGTTGCGCTGAGCGATAAGCTCGAAGACGCGGCAAATCTTTTACTTACGGCTAACGTCCGCAAGCTGCCTGTATTAAAAAACGGAAAACTCGTTGGAATCATTACAGTGAGGGACATCGTTTACCGCGCGATTGCCGAGATGAATTTGGAGCGCCCGGCATCGGATTTCATGCGCCCTCACGTTATCGCTGTCTGGGATGGAACCCCGCTCAAGGCTGCAGTGGAGATCATGGACCTATCCGGCTTCCGAGCCTTGCCCACGATCGACGAGAGCGGCAACCTAGTTGGAATCACCGATGACACAGATATCCTCAAGGTGAGTGAGGTCGAGACCGAGTCGAAAATAAGCCAGATGACAGGGCGAAGCGAGGGCGATAGCTGGACATGGGACAGTGAAAACCGAATCTACATCACCAAGCGGGAGCTGAAGGTTCCGGATAAGCTCGTGCGGGACGTGATGACTAAAGAACTCGTAACGATAACCCGCAAGACTCCCGTTAGTAGAGCAGCACAACTTATGAAGAAGCACAAAATTGAGCAGACTCCAGTTTTGTCCGGGGAGGGCAAGTTCATAGGCATCGTGCAGGATATCGACTTGCTCCGAGCTTTATAGAACCGCCGAGAGGAATTCCCCGCTTTTCAATCAGGGACAAAATTTTTTCACCCAGATAAAAGCGAAAAAGCTTAAACTGCTTCTTGACCTGTATAAAAATGTGCGGGGATAACTCAACCTGGGAGAGTGTCGGTCGTTCGAGTACAATCGAACGGGCAAAACTGAAGTTCCC
This sequence comes from Hadesarchaea archaeon DG-33, assembly GCA_001515185.1. Classification (GTDB taxonomy): domain Archaea; phylum Hadarchaeota; class Hadarchaeia; order Hadarchaeales; family Hadarchaeaceae; genus DG-33. The sequence goes on from LQHI01000015.1 coordinate 6,703, forward strand.
AGAATAGATATCCGAATGTTGGGGGTTCAAATCCCCCTCCCCGCACCATCAAAACCGCTAAAAAAATAAAAATCGATTACAACTTCATTTTCTCGTAGCTTATGTCCACGCCCTCTTTGTTCCAATCGAAAACCGGCACTTCCCTCGTCAATCGCTTGAACTTCTCGCTGAGCGCGTGGACGATGATCGGCAAGGCGATCGTCACGTCCGCAAAACACATTACCTTGCCCGCACGCCGATGTATCTTACCCCACGATTTCGCTTCTTCAAAGGTGCAACCCGAGAGCCCGCCCCAGTGGGGGGAGTCCGTCGTTATCTGGATTGCGTATTTGTGACTGCGATCGTGACGGGTCTGATAGCTGGCGATGACCGCCGTCTGCTGGATGAAATTCTTGGGTATGCCGCCCCCAAGATAGACCACGCCAGTCATTTTTGCTTTCTCAGTAATGCGGGAACTCTCCTCCACATCCTTGAGCGCATCGATTAATATTTTTTTGCGGATGTAGCGGACAGTCTTCCTCGCCTTAACCCTGCGGCCCCGTCGATTAGCGAACATTATCGAAAAACCGAGGGCGCTATCGTTCAGGGCTGGGGAAAAGATCGGGACTCCCTTACGATACGCGCTCACCAGAATTGAGTCCTTTTCTCTGCCAACTTTACTCAAGATTTTTCCGAGTAGAAACATGAGCTCACGGGAGGAGTAAGGGTAGTTGTCCTTCAAGCCATAGGAAAAGCTCTTCTCTATCCAATTATCAAACTTGTAAAATCCCTCTTCATCCGCGAAGATATCGTAAATCCTATCCACTTTGTATTTCCTTAACTTCACATCGTCGACCAGGTGGGTGCCGACATAGTGCTTCTTTCCCTTGGCTTCGTAGGCATCGTGATAGAGATTTGCTCCGGTGCTGACCACGACATCGACCATGCGCCGCTTGATCAAGTAAGATATAAGCCGCCGCATTCCTGCGGGAACCATGGCCCCAGCCAAACCGAGCCAAATCACAACATTTTTCTTACGAAGCATTTGCGCCCAGACCTCAACCACCTCGGCCAACTTTTTTCCCTGAAATCCTGTCTCCAACATCCCTTCTGCCAGCTCGCTGACTTTTCGCTCCGGCCAGACCTCAAGAGGCTCGGTTGGGTATCTCAAAATTTTTTTACGCATGATTCAAGATGACGGGTTTTTGTTATAAGATTTTCTATTTTTCTCGAGTATACGAGGAATTTCAGCCAAAGAACTGACGGTGAAATCCGCTCGCTCGCCGATGCCCCAATCCCTTCGCTTAACTAAAACAGCTCGCATGCCCGCAGCTTTTGCGCCCTTGATGTCAGTAAACGGTTTATCACCGACGAAAACGCATTTGCTTGCGGGCAGACCAAGCTTCGACGCGGCGAACAAAAATGGCTCCGGGCTCGGCTTCGTTCTAAGGGTATCCTCACCACTAATGATCACCACATCGAAGAGCCTGATGAAACCGAAACGTTCCAGTCTTCTATTTTTTATTCCTGGCTTGCCATCCGTGTCCGTGATGAGGCCCAGCTTGTAACCTTTTTGCTTGAGATAAACCAACGTCGATTCCGCATCTGCGTAGGGATAATCCGCGTTGGAATATGTGGTCCAGTAGAGTTGCGTCAGTCCCTCTGCTATTTGGAGAGGCATCTCTTGCTTTAACCCAAGCTCTGCGAGTAGCTCTGGCCACCACTCGTCCCGGTCGTATTTCGTTTCTATATTCATTTTGTCTTCCAATGCATTGAGCTTCGAACGCAGGGTGGTTTCGTTCACCTCAACCCCGTGCTGGCGAAGGTATTTGTGCAGCCTCTTTGTTACCGCGCGATGTGCTGCCTCCAATCCAGATGATGAATCGGTGA
>LQHI01000016.1 GCA_001515185.1 Hadesarchaea archaeon DG-33
TCCACCTCCAGCTCGGGTTCGATAACTACCCGCCCCATGAGGTAGGGTGCCCTCGCGCGTTTGACCGCCCCCCCGCAAACCGGGCATCGCTTGAGATATTTTCCACCCATCATATCGCTCTCCTTGTGGTTCGCCCGATGTTTATCACGACAACCCCGGTGTAAAACATTTGTTTAACCTTTATTTAACTTTTGGGGGACCTCAGGGTGTCCACAGACGTTTAACCGTCTCAAGAGCGCTAGAAAGCCTTTTTTGCCCTAACAACAATTCTTAACCACCGTCAGGGGCGTGTCTTTTCCGGGTTGGACCCGGTTTTTCTTTTTCAATTTCTTCTCGTGTTTTTGCATATAGACGAAAGCTATCTGCTAGCCCATGAACGGCGTAAGCTGAATCATAATTTGAGAAAGCTTTATTTATCATGAAAATTATTTTTATTTGCGTCACGGGGGTGTCTTTTTCTGGTTGATTCCAAATTTTTTGGAATTGCTGATGGTGGAGACAAGCCCACGCCGACGCTCGCGTGGTCGTGGCCCCGGCGGGATTCGAACCCGCGTTTCTCCCTGCGTCACGGGGGTGTCTTCTCCACTAGACCACGGGGCCAGCTTGCCTCCGCCGAGCTTTTGGGTGGAAGTTGTTTATAAGAGAGAAAATCCAGCGTTTATCATCCAATGTCAATGAGAAAGAAAGTTGAGGACACGCGGGGGGCTTTGCTCCTCTGAAAAAAACAAGCCAAAGTCAAATCCTCGTGCCTTGAAATTTAAAAAAGCCGTTATATAATTTCATTCGCTAAGTGCTTTTATTTTCTCGGCAGACACCTCGATGTGATCAATGTTTCGCGCAGTTTCCCTGATTCCCTCGATCATCGTGGCGACCCCAGGTGGATACCACTCCTCACCGCACCGCGTGCAAACCAGTACGGGCACACCTTTGATTGAGATGTCGCCCGTGCGTTCCTGCTTGTACTCAAGGCGCGTTTTTCCGCCGCATCTGCATGGGTATGTTTTCATTTTCTTTTCCTCCTCGTGAAAGTCGGATCCCACCTTGCTGGGTCTGGTACATATACGGTCACGAGATAGCATAAACTTTCCCTCGGAGACAGAACCATGTGTACGGGTTTTCCATCAATGAAAACGATTACCAACGCGCCCTCACCATAAGGGTCTTGAGGGTAATGCTCGACCAAAACAAATTCTTTTCTGAGGGCATCCTCCAACATTGATTCACTTATGTTTTCATCCTCCGCCTCCCTTCGAGCGTGCCTGCGCCAGATGATGATCTTTAACGATCCCTTTATCCTCTCGACGATTGCCAACTTGCCCGCCGAGGCTTTGCGCGGAGGTTTTTAATAAAGGGGGAAAACGAGGGTGCGAGGTCACGCGGAAATTGGTAGCGGTTTTTTATTCACCAACGCACACCCAAACTTGGTTGAAAGCGTGACACTCGAGGAGAAGACCATCCACGACCCCGTGCACGGGAGCATGCGCCTCAGCGGCCTTGTGCTCGATCTCGTCGACACTCCCGAAGTTCAGCGTCTCCGGGGCATTCTACAGCTCGGCCTGGCAAACCTCGCATTCCCCGGCGCCAACCACTCGCGCTTCGAGCATGTCCTCGGCGTGGCGTACCTCGCAAAACGCATAGGCGATGAGCTAAGGCTGTCCGGGGATGAGCTCAACCTTCTGCTCGCCGCGGCGATGCTTCACGATATCGGCCATGCGCCCTACTCCCACACGCTCGAGTACCTGATGACCGAATACGCCGGCAAGAATCACGTGGAAATCACCGGCGACATCGTCAGGGGCAAGTTGGGAGTCTGTTCGGGGGAAGAACTCGAAATGCTTCGGAAGCTGAAGGTGCCGAGCGTCCCGGAGATCCTCGAGCGCCACGGGATCGACTCCAAGGAGGTCGCCCTCCTCCTGCTCGGAAGAAATCGAAAGCCCTACCTCGGACAGCTGATCCACGGCGACATCGATGTCGACCAGATGGATTACCTGCTGCGCGATGCCCACTTCACCGGTGTCGCCCTGGGCATGATAGACACCGACCGCCTGATGCGCACGCTCGTCGTCAACCGCAATCGCCTGGCCATCCTCAGCAAGGGGATCGAGGCCGTGGAGGGGCTCCTCACCGCCCGCGCGCTGATGTACAGCTCGGTTTATTTCCATCACACGGTGCGGGTGGCCGAACTGATGCTCGCAAATGCCGTCGAGTTCGCGATTTTGCAAGGGGGGCCAATCACCAAAGACAACTTTTACCTGATGACGGACGCCGAGCTGATGGAGCACCTTTACTCGATGGACGGATACCCGAGAGATATCGTCATGCGCCTCCGGTACCGGCAGCTTTTCAAGAGCGCCTACGCCGAACAGCGGAGGGAGTTATCGCGGACGGAAAGGAGGCAAATCTTAAAGAGATACAGCGGGTGGGGTCGTGTTCGCGAGCTTCAAAACCAGATCGCGGACAAAGCAAGGGTTCCACATGGACATGTAATTTTGGATGTGCCTTTCGCCGACATTCTGATTTTCGAGCCCCGCCTGGAGAAGGTCGAGGTGCCTGTGCTCGCGGAGGGGAAGCTTGAAAAACTATCCAAGCTCTCGCCGATAGCCTCTGCAATCAAGAAGCGACAGGCCCCCCGCTACCTGCTGCAGGTCGCCACCAAACCCAGGTACGTGGCGCGGGTGAGGCGGGCGGCGAAAAAAGTTTTAGGCTAGGGCTTTCCGTCCCCGGTCGGTCAGCTTCAGATGGGTGTCCAAATAACCGAGGGTTTGCAGTATGGTGATATGCGTCCTCGAAACTGACACGGGCACCCCTGCATCGCTGGCGGCCTTCTCCAAGCGCGCGCCGCCTTCAAGGCTTCGGAGGATGCTCCTACCAATTTCACCTACGAGCAACTCGTCGGCGAACTTCCGTTTGGCTATGGGGTCCATCCCCGGCTGCGCGGCAAGAATGCGCTCGAGAAGTTCCGGCCCTGACTTAACGCCATATTTATCGCTGAGCACTCGCTGACAGGCACTCGACCCCCCTATCGCGCACCTGAGGCCCTCGAGATCCTTCACCATTTCAAACAGATTCCCAAAACTTTCCGTCCTTTCCCTGGTTCCAACGCCTACGCTGCCGCGGAGTGCCTCGTTGGCATCCTGCAACCTTTGCACTTCCCTGCGCAGAGAACCGATCTCACTCAAAAGTCTGCGCCTTCGGATAATGCCGCCGCCGGAAAAGAGGATTATCCCTAGGAGCAGTAGGATGATGACTACCAACAACGCGTCTACCCACATCCATACCACTGCCACCATTTACTCGCTCTTAGATTTAAAAACAGGTGGTTGGCGTCTTGAAAGAGAGAAATGGCCTAAATAAGACGATTTCCGCGAGAGTTCACTTGACGAGCTTATCGACTTCCTCTTCGGGGAGCTCTTGGTAACCCTTTTCATCAAGTTTGGCAACGACTATCTTGTCACCCGTCGCCGCATCCCGCTCGATGGCTATTTTAATCGACTGCGCCACCAGCTTCACCCCGTCTTCGAGCTTCATCCCATCGCGGTAATTCTGCTCGAGCACGCCATAAGCTATCGTTGACCCCGTGCCCGCGCTCGCGAACTTCTCCTCCTCGAGTTTGCCCCCGATTGGATCGAGGAAGTAAAGGCGCGGCCCGTCACTATCGACGCCAGAAATCACACCCGCCACTATGTAGGGAAACCCTCGCCGCCCATGAAGCATGTTTGACGCAACTTGAGCTAGGCTCTTCGTCGAGATGGAGCGCTCGTGATTCAAGCGGTAGAGGTTAGCCTCGACCCGGAGCATGTTGACCAAACTCTGGACATCGCCCGAGCTGCCCGAGACGGCGGCCCCGATGCGCTCCTCAAGCTTGAAAATCTTCCTGACGCGCTTGCTGAGCACAAGATAGTAGGCTGCGCCTCGAGTGTCTGCGGCAAGAGCGATTCCATCCTTGCACCGCACTCCCACGATTGTGCCAGTAAATCCATACATCGGCATCAAATCTAGTTTACGGCGCACACTATAAAACTTCATCGTCTTAGTGCCGCAGATATCGCTATTGCTGAAACAGCGATTACCACAATCAAGAAAATCAACATGGGGTCAATCGTCATCGGTGGAATCACTCGAGGAGTTATATTTGCCAAACTTTTTCCTTCCGCCATGAAGCTACCATAGGGGGTGTCATAAGTTACGAGCGCGGTTATGGTACTGTTTTCAACCCCCTGCTCGAGCCCAATGTCCTCAACGCTGATATCAAAACCTACTATTTGATTGTGGTTATGTAGTAAGCTATCAATGGTCTGCGCGGCGGGTACCTCGAAGTAAGTTTGGTCTGCCTGTAGCCGCACTTGTATGTTCTCAATTGTTCGGGTACCCATATTCTTCACTGTAGCGTACCAGCTCCAGCTCCCATTTTCAATTTGGGATACGGCATCTAAGGTTACCTCGACCGCCACCTCGCGCGTTATTGTTGACACAGTTCTGTCCACAGTTAAGTTGGGGTTAGGCTCGGAGTAACTGTAGGATGGTCTACTACAGTCACCCGATATCTTTATCTGGCCTTCTTCGACGAGATCCGTGCCGTCGCTGGTCGTCAAGATTAGGTGATCGGGACTTAGTTTACAAAAATTCCATTCTGGAGTGCCCCATCGCGTGTCGATTGGAACCCATTCAACACCTGGTAAATACGCAAATGCCCAAGCGTGCCCCATATGCTCAAAATCAGTGCCCAATTGGGGTTGATAACCATAACCAGACACATATTTCGCGGGTATGCCGGCTGCGCGAGCGAGAGCGATAAACAAGTGTGTGTATTCACTACAATCCCCCGTGCGATTTGTATATGCCCAGAGAGCGCTGTGCTCCTCGTCGCACAGCACGTAAGTTAGATAATCTTTCACAAAATCGAATATCTGCCTTGACTTGTGGTAGTAGTTAGAATAGTTATCAATCAGTTCGTGCGCTTTACCGTAAATCTCCGAATCGTCACTTTCCCACAGGTGCGCAACAGGCTGTGTGTATTGGAGTTCATCTGCTGGGATGCTGCCCTGCACCATGTCCGGAGTGATCCCAAGGTCGACGTAATCAACTTTCACAACTTGCGTTATGACAATTGTTTTTGATGCTCCAGCGGTAATTGTGCCTAACGACGCTCGCACGATGCGATTGTCACCTGTGGGAATGATTTCATAGCTACCAAGCGGGTCGCTCAACCAGATGTCCTCGCTCAACACTTGCTGGCTTGCCCAACCCGAGCGATTATCAAAAATGAAAAGTGGCGCAACAACCACGTTCGTCGCTGCGACCGAACCGTCGTTGGAAACCAGATATGTTTTCTGAATGCGATAAACCACAGAATTTGTTGACTCATCTGCGCTCGCTAGGGGCTGGATAAGTAGCGTGAACAAGACCAACCCCAGTACCAAGAACCTTCGCAGTTCAACCCCCAACTCAACTGATTGGGTCTCGTATAAAAAGTATTCAATAATTGCCTCCGGCTTTTCCCCATTATAAAGAACCTCCACGCAAAACCTAGGCGGGTGACTTGAAGTCGATAAAATCTGTCTTCGGGAAAGATGTCGTCCTGGATTCATCGACCGTCAAACAGATTTTGAGAAGACACCCAGAAATGGCGAAACTGCGGAACCTGAAGGAGGATATCTCGCTCGCGGTTGCCTGCCCGGACTTCGTCTTTAGGGGGAGGTACGGGGAACACATCGCCGCGAGGAAAATTGAAGCCGGAGCCTTCGAGGGCAGGTGGATGATGGTACCCTACGAAGAAGGTGGCAGGGTAAAGACGGCATTTATAGTTTCGAATGTCGAAAAGATCAAGAAGGTTGTGCTATGGAAGCGGTGATAAAGGACGTGCGGGACATTGACATCTTCTGTGATAAAGACCACGATGTTCTTTACATTAGTTTTGGGGAAGTCCAAGAGGCAGACGACTCCGAGCTGACCGACAACGATGTAGTGGTCAGATACAGGAAGGGCAGGATAATTGGCGTCACGGTGCTCGAGTTCTCCAAACGGCCATACACCAAAATTTGGGAGGGGCCAGCGGGGACTTAAGTTGAAAACCCGCTATTGCGACCTTCATTTTATTGTTAAATCATTGAAAAAATTAAATAAAATTAAGCCCAATTTTCACCCATTTTTAGCAAAATTACCATATTTATCGAAAAATCGTGAAATATAGCCCTCTCAGAGCCACAATCTTTAATTATTATGAACTACAATATTCTAAGGATGATGCAAGGTTAGGATGGATAACCTCACTTGTGGAGTTTTTAACCGGCTTTAAAGAGGATGAAAGAATGGGAAAATTTTTGATTATTAAAAAGCATGCTGCCATCACCGTTTGTTTATTACTTGTTGGAGCGCTGTTGAGCGTTGGTCTCACCGGTATTTCGAAGGCGGAGCCCAGTTACGCCGGAACCATCATATACGCCGGGTGCAGGCAGTCCAGCTATGGCATAAGCCCGTTCCCAAATGAAAACGAGTGGGAAAGGGACATCATGACCATGGCGAGTTATTGGCCCGGCTCTCAGGGAACTGGAATCTGGATAGTTGGAACCTATCCGGAGACTGGCGTGACATGTTACCTAGAATTCCCGGCGCCAGATGGTCCCTACGAGAATATAGCATTCGATAACGTGGACCGCCACGAGAACTACCTCGCCTATTTCGACACCCACGGGATAAAGGTGTGGCTGCAGGTCGAGCCAGCGTTTGCGGACATGTGTACTCTGATCGATCTCGTGTTGGATAGGTATGAAAACCACCCGTGTGTGCTAGGTTTCGGAGTGGACGTGGAGTGGTATAGATACACCAAGCAACAAAGCTGGGGTCAACAGGTGACTGATGCTGAAGCGGAAAACTGGGAAGCCAGGGTGAAGTTACATAACGAGAATTTCACGCTGTTCCTCAAGCACTTCTCTTGGGACTGGATGCCGCCGAATTACAGAGGGGATATAATTTTTGTAGATGACAGCCAAAGACTGCGGAACCTCGATGCAATGGTCTCTGAGTTCGCAACATGGGCTTCTAAATTTTACCCCAACGACGTAGGGTTCCAATACGGGTACCCGGCCGACGAGAAATGGTGGGGTAAGCTGGCTAATCCGCCGAAGGATATCGGGGACGCGCTGGACGATGCAATCCCCAACAATATGGGAGTTTACTGGGTAGATTTCACCTTGAGAGATATATTCCCTCCTCTAGAGGACGATACCACGCCGCCCGTCATAGAGAATATCGCCTCCTCGGAAATAACGTACGATTCAGCGACCATCACCTGGGACACTGACGAAGTCTGCGATAGTGTGGTCAACTATGGAACTACCACGGCTCTGGGGAGCACGGAATCTGATGTGTTAAAGGTCATAAGCCACTCGATAACTCTCACGGAACTTTCCGCATCTACAACGTACTACTATGAGGTGAAATCGACGGACTGTTCTGGAAACTCTACAGTCGACGACAACAACGGATCATACTACACATTCACCACAGCGGCACCGGACACAACGCCACCCGTCATAGAGAACGTCTCTACCTCAAACATAACGTACGATTCGGCGACTATCACATGGGATACGGATGAACTCAGCGACAGCGTGGTCAAATACGGAACCACCACGCCTCCAGGGCTCACGGAATCAGATAACACGATGGTCACAGCACATTCCATAATACTCACGAATCTTTCCGCATCTACAACCTATTATTATGAAGTGCAATCTACGGACCCGAGCTCAAACACTGCAGTTGATGACAACAACGGATCTTACTACACATTCACCACCGCAGCACCGGATACAACGCCACCCGTCATAGAGAACGTCGACTCCTCAAACATAACAACCAATTCAGCGACCATCACGTGGGATACGGATGAAATCGCGGACAGTTTGGTCAAGTATGGCACGACATCAGGAAACTACACGGATAACGAATACGACTCAGCTTATGTAACGTCGCACAGCATCGACCTCACCGACCTGATAGAAAACACGACTTACTACTACGTCGTCAAGAGCACCGACCCGAGCAACAACTCTTCTGAAAGTTCTGAATATAGTTTCACAACACTAGAAACGGGGGCAACGATAATGCACGTCTACAGCATCACCATGTTCCTTGAAACTCATGGTGTGAACACAAATGCTCTGGCAGAGGTGACTATCCATGATGCCGATGAAAATCCAGTTCCGTACGCCATGCTGTATGGTCACTGGGAGAATGCAACCTCCGATTCCGATTCTGCAGAATCAGATGCCAACGGTGTAGTATCCAGATGGGACTTGCAATCTGACTCAATAAAGAATCCCCCGAGCGGGACGACTTTCACCTTCGTTGTAGACAATATCGTCAAAGAAGGGTGGACTTACGACCCCGAGGCAAACGTTGAGACGAGCGACAGCATAACGGTACCGTAGTGGCGTGAAAAGA
>LQHI01000017.1 GCA_001515185.1 Hadesarchaea archaeon DG-33
CTTTGCACGAAGGTATCGGGATATTTTGAGAGTATCTCGAGAAAGCTCTGGACGGTCGTCGTATTCATGTTTCCAGTCCTCTCGTACAATTTTTTTACGAGTGGATAACCGAACTCAAAAGTTATCTCCATGTCGGTGATCCATTCTCTGGATATGGTGTCCCACTTTGAGCTGATGTTCATTATCTCATAGAGCGAGATACGCTTTTTCTTTATCCTATTCTTTGATGCCTCATTCTTTACATCGAGTTCATCCACTCCCTCAAGACCTGCCGGATCCGCAATCAAGATCGCATCGTAGACATTCAGCGCGTCCTCAGGAGTCGTGGATTTCAAGACATTTGAGAGGTTTGCCCTAAGCTTTTTCATTTCGATTTTACCCTCTTTGGCCAGCGTCATTCCTGCCGCGGCCGCGAGCGGTATTAAGTGCCATTTCGTCGTATTTTCAATTGCGCTTTTTATTGCCCTTCCAACTCCAATATTCTCCGTTTTAATCTCTCCCTTTCCAGCCCTGAATCCTTGCTTGGCCACATCGAGCATAACGGGACCTATTGCTATGGAACTCGCTATGAAATGCTCAAAAGTCGTTTCCTTGAGGTCCGCAGTTCTGTGAACATTTCCCGGCTTTGGGTACCCGCTAGCTTCCAACGCGGACGCGAGTTGTGCAGCTCTTGCTATATCTTCGATATCCATCAAATTACCTACTCGCCCCTGCTTATTTTCTGCGTTACCCATTTAACAACCTAATTCACACGTGTGAAGTTAACCGCCAGATTTGGCCCGCTTTTTACTAACGAGTCTTCCGAGCCCACGCTTTTGGAGCATCGCTTTGATCTCTCGCTCGGACGGTTGCGGAGGTAATGGGGGAGTTGGTGTTCGGACTAGCTTCATCCTGAACGCGCCGATGATTTTGCTTGCAACGAACGAATACGCAAGCACCACCACGCAGAAGTAGAGCGGTTCAAGTGTGAGCGCCATGGATGTGACGATCGCGGGTCCGACGATTGCGAGCCCGACCGCTAGGGCAATCATAATCGTTTTGACCTTTCGGCGGCGGTAAAGCACCATGAGCTTGCCCCCCAGACCCAAGAACAGCGCCTCCAGCCCAAAAGCCAAAGAACCGACGAGGAGAATTAAATAGAGGATTTCGATGGCACTCAAGCCGGTCACCAATCGAGCTAGGGCGGTGGACGATTTAAAATGTAAGCGGCGCCGTATGGTGGCAATTTTGAATCGTTTGGGCGCTGAGTTCGAACTCTGGCGCCGTTACACCAATGACCCGTTTCTCCTATTGGTTGGGACGGTACTCTCGCAGAACACTAACTGGCGCAACACCCGTGCGGCATATAACCGGCTCATCGCTAAGTTTCGGACGCCTGAACAGCTCGCGAGGTCGGAGATACGGGAGATCCAAAAGTTAATCAAACCTGCTGGCCTCTATCGGGTGAAATCTAAGCGCCTGAAGGAGCTAGCGCGCATAGTGCTTGAGCGATATCACGGGAACCTAAGCACCTTGCTTCGAAAACCTCCCGAGGAGGCGCGCCAAGAGTTGCTCTCTCTACCTGGCATTGGCTACAAGACCGCTGATGTGCTACTGGTCTTCGGGGCAGGGCGTGACGTGCTGCCGATTGACACCCACATTTTTAGGATCTCAAAACGTCTTGGTTTTGCTTCACCTAAGGCCAACTACGAAGAAGTCAGATCCAAGCTTGAGGAACTCACACCTAGCGGCCGCCGCGGCGAGGCCCACGTGCTATTGATTCAACACGGCCGGCGTTATTGTTTCGCTCGCAACCCGCTTTGTGACGAGTGCCCAATTAACGACCTTTGCCCAATCGGAATTCGTCGTGCAAAGCATGCACAGCTTTAGCCGCGTCTCGCTCATTGATGGCGAACGAGATGTTGAGCTCCGAGGATCCTTGGGCAATCATTAGAATGTTTACCTGGTTGCGTCCCATCGTATTGAAAACCCGCGCAGCGACTCCGAGCTTTCCCTTCATCCCAGCCCCAACCGTTGCGATGATGCTCGCATTTTGGTCGTAGGTGATGCTCCAGTCGATCTGACGTTTAGCGAATTCTGCACGTAAAGCGCGGAGGGCGGCATCTAGTTGCTTTTGGTCGACGGCGAAGCTGATGTTCGCCTGCGAGGAACTCTGGGAAATCATGAGCACTTTGATGTCCGCCTGTCCAAGTATGTCAAACACGGTCGCAGCCACTCCCGGGGTACCTATCATCCCCGCGCCTCCCACGGTGATTAACGAGATGTGCTTGCTAGCGGTTATTGCTTTGACTATCTTCTCGGTTCGCTTAGGTTTACGGACGATCAACGTACCCTCATGCCCGGGTTTGAAGGCGTTGCGTACGCGTACCGGGATGTCTAGCTCCATCGCTGGTTTGATCATCTGGGGGTGGAGCACCTTTGCCCCGAAGTAAGCAAGCTCCGTTGCCTCGAGGTAGGAGATAACCTCGATTACTCTGGCGTTCGGCTCCGCTTTCGGGTCGGCGGTCATGATTCCATCTACATCGGTCATGATCCATATCTCGTCAACGCCCAAGCTTGCACCGAGGATGGACGCCGTGTAATCCGAGCCGCCCCGACCGAGAGTCGTTATGACGCCATCTTCGGTACCAGCGATGAACCCAGTTACCACGGGAACTTCCCCGGCAGCAAGAATTTTGTTTAAGTGTTGTTGGACGAGTTTGCGAGTTTTCTTGAGAAGTGGCCGAGCCTCAGTGTATCTGTCGTCCGTGATAATTCCCGCTTCGAATCCCGTTAAGTGTTTAGAAGGCACACCCAATGACTTGATGGCCCCTGCGAGGATAGGTGCAGAGAGACGCTCTCCGAAAGACAGCACGAGGTCTTGCGAGCGAGGTGAGAGCTCGCCCAGATAGGAGACGCCCGTGAGCACGCGTTGTAAATTGTCGAGCGTATCTCTGACCGTTCGTGTGGCCTGGTAGATAACTTCCTTATCAGCAATTGCGACCCTGCACGCTTCAAAATGCTTGTTCGAGATGTGCTTCATGAACTCTGGGATCAGTTGCTTAGGGTTCGCGTGGGGTGCGACGAGTTTTCGCGCAATCGTCGCGAGTTCTTCGGTGACGCCCGCCATGGCGGAGGTGACAACCACGAGCTTGTCACGCTTTTTGCATCGGTCAATAATTAACTCAGCTGCTTTACGAATGCTCCTGCCGTCTTTGACAGGCACACCACCAAACTTGACCACAAGTTTCATTCCACCACCGTGACTAGCTTTTAGTTTCTGGTTCAATCAAATAATATGCGTTGAGAGCTTCGCAGATATTTTTCGCAAGCGCGTGGTAACACATGTCGGCGTCAATCTTTTCGGTAGCTACGTTCATTACGTAATCACGACAAGTGCAGAAGGTGCGGACAACTTCATACTCGTCTGCTTTCCCTTGCACAAACCATCGCCTGCCCCGCTTTATAACGCAATGGCGCTTGATGGCCTCCAAGGCTCGCTTCCCCCGTCCACCGTAGGTATCAATCATCGCTTGCTCGAGTTGCGGAGTCAACATCCCGCCCCGCTTAAGTTGCCCAAAAAGCTCATTCTTTCTGCGGAGGAAAGTTTCCGAGACCACCCATACATCCCTATTTCTAAAGGCACGAGAGAGCTATAAAAATGGAGACAATGCTCGAGCAAACTTTAGCCCTATTGCGCAAGCACGGCATAAGGCTCAGCAAGCGGGCGGGGCAGCACCAAGTTGTAGATTCAACCCTTTTGAAGCAGATGGTTGATTACGCCGAACTCTCTCGCGATGATGTGGTGCTCGAGATAGGTGCTGGGATAGGAAATTTAACCCTTTTGCTCGCTGGGCGTGCCGGAAAAGTGATCGCGGTGGAGCGGGATAGAAAGCTCATAAAAGTCCTAGGGGAGCGGTTGAGGGGTCACTCAAACGTTGAGCGGTTGTGCGGGGACGCGTTGCGCATCGAGCTTCCCAAGTTTAACAAAGTCGTCGCGAACCTCCCCTACGGCATCTCCTCAGACATCACGTTCAAATTGCTCGAGCATGGTTTTGAGTTGGCCGTACTGATGTATCAAAGGGAGTTCGCCGAGCGGCTTGCGGCAAAGCCGGGGTCCGACGATTACAGCCGCCTGACGGTGAATGCCTATTATCGAACAAGCGTAGAGTTGTTAGGGGAGGTGCTACCAAAGGCATTTTTCCCCCAACCGAAGGTCACGTCGGCAATCGTCAGGCTCAGGCCGCGAGAGCCCCCATTCAAAGCCAAAAACGAGAAAGTTTTTTTCAATGTTATTCGAGCGCTCTTCCAGCATCGGCGCCAGCGGGTGCGGAACGCACTATACCATTCGTTCGGGGAGGTATTCCCTGGGATGAAGATACCGAAGGCGGAGAGGCGAGTGACGATAGATCAGAGGCTCCCTAAAGAACTTGCCGAAGCCCGCGTCATGGACCTCGCGCCGGAGAAATTTGGGGAAATAGCAGATTGTTTCGTCAGCTAACTTTACTTTCGTTGTCTCTTGCGTTCGCTAAGAAAATGCAGTGAAAAGTAACAAGCAAGATAAACATCTGCAACGATTAAAATTGGCGTCCATCAAACAAAAGTTGTATACCAAAAGTAGATCATATACGCCCCCGCGGCGATCAGTATAATTGCGGACGCCTTCTTTATATGGGGCAGTGCCGATCGGAAATATCTGAGTAGCAGTCCCTTAGAAAGCGCCACAGCCACAGCCACCGTAATCATCATCGCTCCCATACCAAGGGAATAAATGATGAAAATTAGAAGACCAGAAGCGAATCCTCCAGTTGTCAGCGCCGAAAGAACGATCATGAGAAAAAGGGGGAGCACGCAGGCTACAGCTGCGAATGCGTAGGCAATGCCAAAAAAGTAAAAGGATAGATGAGCTGTTTTTTGGGGCGCTTTTAGAGATGGTAGCGAGGGCAGTGAGATATTCATCAACCAGAGTAGACCCAAAGCCATGAGAACAATCCCAACCGCCACCGACAGCCAGGGAAAGTATGGCCTAATTCCTGCTCCGATCCATGATACCAATGCACCGACGATGAGAAATACGGATAAAAATCCTAACGTTGCAGCAGTCCCGAAACCTGCGCCCTCTAGACCTCTCCTCAAAGTCGATTTTGTTTTCTCACTCTTGCCGCCTCTACCAAGGTAGTAGGAAACATAAGCCGGCAGCATTGCATAAGAACACGGATTGAAAAATGCAGCTACACCCGCGCCAAAAGCCAATCCAGCAAGAACAGTGTCCACCAATTAATCACAGCAGTTTGTTGATTTCAGACAACAAAGTGAAATAGTCCGTCACTCCGACATTTTTGTATGCAATGATACCTTGCTTGTCGATGATGTATATGGTTGGAATGTACATTATTTGGTATGTAATTCCCACCTCTGGACCACTTGCAAAGATCCAATCACCACCATATGTTGATTTGAACTGGCGTATCATCTCATCGCTTTCTGTTGGGTCTATATCGATTGACATGATCACAACTCCCTGAGTACTATAATTTGCATAAAGCTCTTTGAGGTGATCCATTTCTGTGATGCAGGGGCCACACCAAGTTGCCATTATGTCAAGAACAACAACATTGCCGCGATGACCAGTCAAACTAAAGCTGTCATTGGCTTCGCCCGTTTGAGATATGGTAAGATGTCTTATGCCCGCCTCGGCATTATTAACGTCGACGAAATTTGGGGCAATTTGTCCAACTTCAGTGCCTGTCTCAAGCTCTTTTTTAGGGGCAAAAATATACCAAGTTGCTACTGCGAGTGTTAACACTATCACAATTACTAGAGCAATTTGCTTTTTACCTATTTTGTCTTTTTGATCAGATACCCTCTCCATAGCTTGCCCCTGAATAACCGTTCAAATAACTATCGATCGTTTCATCTTTAATCCTCTTACTCCATAAAGTTCTCAGGCTTGGGCGGCTCCAGTTTTAATCCTTTGCGTTTTCGCGCGTCCCGAATGACCTGTTCTTGGAGCTCCTTTGGCAGCTGCTCAAATTTTTCGAATTCCGTCCCCCAGATTGCTCGCCCCTCGGTTTCCGAGCGCATCTCTGCCGCGAGTCCGAAGGAATTCGCTACCGGCAGCGAAGCTTTGATGATCGCGATGTCTTCCTCCGACTCCATGGTGACGATTCGTCCCCGGCGCCCTTGGATGACCTTGGTGGCGCCACCCATGAATTCCTGCGGCACCCGCACCTCGAGCTTGAGCAAGGGTTCGAGCACCACTGGATTAGCGAGAAGGATTCCGGCCTGAATTGGGCGCCTGACTGCCGGGATGATCTGCGCTGGCCCGCGGTGCACCGAGTCCTCGTGCAACGATGCGTCGGTGATGAGTACCTTGAGCCTGCGCATGGGCTCGCGCATTAGCGGTCCCTCCTCGACGACCTCTTTGAAAGCCTCGATAGCATAGTCCTCAACCTCGCGCATGTACTGCACACCCTTGCTAACATCAACGAAAATGTTTGAACCGATTATGGAGACCACATTCCGCGCGGCGTGAGTTTCCCAGCCCAGCTCTCGGAGCACGTTTGCGCGCTCCTTACGCTCCTGCTTCTGGGCAACCTTGCCATCCTCGATTGCTCTGACAACCTCTGGCTCGAGGGGCTCGACTGTAATAAAAAATCGGTTGTGTTTGTTGGGGGACTTTCCCTCGATATGTTCAGCCTTACCAAGAATCGTCTCACGATAGACGACGATGGGTTCAGACGATTTCACCTCCAGTCCAGCCTCCTTGAGCTTGTACTCAACGATCTCAAGGTGAACTTCACCCATCCCCGAAACGAGGTACTCCCCAGTCTCCTCGTTGATCTTTATCTTTATGTTCGGGTCCTCGCGGGAGATATTCTTGAGTTCGTTGATGAGCTTTGGTAGCTCTTGGAAGTTCTTCGGCTCGACAGCAACGGTAACTACAGGTTCGCTGATGTAGCGAAGCTCCTCGAAGCCTTTGCCCTCCACCCCAACCTCTACTAGCGTCTCTCCCACGTAGGCCTCCTTCATCCCGATGAGCGCGGCGATGTTGCCAGCGGGCACCTTATCGACCATCTCGCGCTTGGGCCCTATGTAAATACCAACCTGCTGGATGCGCGCGTCCTGTCCAGCGCTCACTAGTCTAACTGTTTTTCCCTTTTCAAGTGTGCCGGAGAAGACTCGACCCGTCGAGATGACTCCCGCCTGCTCGTCAACGATGATGTCGGTGACTATCATGCAAATTTTGCCCTCAGGGTTGCAGGAGAGCATGTCCTTGCCGAGTTCACTCTCCATGTTTCCCTTCCATATAATTGGTATTCGGCTCGCCTGCGCTTGTTTTGGGTTGGGGAGGTGGCGAGTGACCATGTCGAGCACGACCTCGTAAAGCGGGCTTCGCTTCGCCAACTCCGCTTGGTTGTCCGTCTGGTAGGCGGTGATGATGTCCTTGAAGCTTATGTTTCTGGCCTTCATCAGGGGGATCGAGAGGGCCCACTTCTCTTTCGCCGACCCAAAGGCGATTGAACCCCTCTCAACGCTCACCTGCCATTTTTCGGCGATGTCGGGTGGAGCGTACCTCCGGATTAGCTGGTTGAACTTGGTTATGAGCTTGACGAAGCATGCTTGCATCCCATCAGGGGTTAGTTTGAGCTCATCGATGAGGCGATCCACCTTGTTGATGAATAGTATGGGTCGCGCTCGCTCGCGCAGCGCTTGGCGGAGCACGGTTTCGGTCTGCGGCATGACGCCCTCGACTGCATCGATGACGACGATCACACCATCGATTGCGCGCAGGGCTCGCGTGACATCACCGCTGAAGTCGACATGCCCCGGGGTATCAAGCAAGTTGATGAGGTGCTCCTTCCCACCGAAAGTATGAGACAGACTCACTGCCGCAGTCTGCACAGTTATTCCACGCTGCTGCTCGATTTCAAGGTAATCCGTGAAGAGCTGTTCGCCCGCCAGCTCGAAGCTTATGATTCCCGAAGCGGCGACTAAGCTGTCCGTGAGCGTCGTCTTGCCGTGATCGACGTGGGCGACTATGCCTATGTTTCGGACCTGTTCTGGCGTCCACATTATTTTGGCGACATCGCCTAGGTGCTTGTAACGTCGCATATCTACCACTTTTAAAAAATATCTATATATCTCATCGCTTAAAAGTAGAGCTAACGTAAAGGTAGGAAATCAGATTCAAGTTCATCCTTCTTCTTCTCGGGCGGTGATGGGAATTCCTTGGGTAAATCCTCGATGCGCTGCCCTATCCCAATCGTGTTCCCTATACCAGCGACAATCACCACGTCACCCGGCTTTGTTCGCTCCCGCACCGCCTGCTTGACTCTTTCGACGGCTACATCGACAGCGCGTACGAGACGTTTGTTGAGGGGTCTTATAGCTTCCTTGAATGACTCCTTGATCAAGATGGCGTCGAGCGGCACCTTGCGTTTCACAGATGTTTCCTCGATTTTGTATTTCTCCGTGGGGGGCCCACCTATCGCAGCCCCGACGCCCTCGATTATATGCCCGCTTACATCGCCCTCGAGCTTCAGGGCGGCATCGATCATGATGATTCGACTCACCTTGCGTTGTGTGATCAACCGCTTGATTAGCTCACCGGGTTTGCCAACCCGTCCCCCGGGCCCTTTCGCCTTGACCACGAGCAGCTTTCGCCCGTCGAACTTCGTCTCGGCGTAGACGGTATCTTCGACGGGTTCTCGACAGGGGGCCTTCCCGATCAACTGCGTCGCTGTCAT
>LQHI01000018.1 GCA_001515185.1 Hadesarchaea archaeon DG-33
AACCGAGGGGAAACTGGCCAGCCATTACCTAAAGGACTCCCTGACACGGACGGCCATTACCATCGCGGCATTGATGACGGCCCTTGCCATGTTGATCAGTATCTCCATCATGATCCTCAGCTTCAGGAAAACGGTGGCAATCTGGGTGGACCAGGCCATTACCGCAGACATCATCCTCACCCCGGCCTCTGCCACTATTTCCGGCTGGGATGCCTTTCTTCCCCCAGAAGTGATTCCCTATGCCAGAAGTCACCCCCAAGTCGAGGAAATTGACACGATTCACGTTTCTGAAATGGACTATGGAGGGCGGGTTATTCTCCTCTGGGCGGCGCATACGCAGGTTTTGCTCCATCAGAACCGACTCCGTTTCCTTCGAGGAGATGAGGCTGAAATTATCGAAGGGGTAACCAAGAGGGGGGAGGTGATCGTCTCCGAGACTTTCTCAATGAAGTTCGGGCTCGGAGAAGGCCAGGATCTCTTGATGGAGACCCCGGGGGGCCAGAGGGCATTCAGAATTGCCGGGGTATTCTATGATTATACGACGGAAAACGGTATGATCATCATCGATCTCGCCGTCTACCAAAAGATCTGGAAGGACTTCCGAATCAATCGGGTAACGCTCTTTCTGAGGGATCCTTCTCGTCTTGGAGAGGTCAGGAGGGACATGGTGGGGCATTTTTCCGGGAAGTATCGGATATTGGCCGTCGCCAACAGGGAACTGAGGGATGAGATTCTCCGGATCTTCGATCAGACCTTTGCAATCGCCAACGCACTGAAGGTGATCGCCTTTATTGTGGCCATTCTGGGAATTATCAATTCCATGCTGGCGCTGGTCATAGAGAGGGATAGGGATATCGGTATTCTGCGGGCAATCGGCACGTTCAAAGGACAGATCCGAAAAATGACCCTCGTGGAGGCACAGCTTATGGCAGTGGTCAGTTTTGTCCTCGGCGCGTTAAGCGGCATTTTCCTCTCCATGGTCCTCATCTATGTAATCAATAAACAATCCTTTGGATGGACGATTCAATTTTTTCCGGTTCCCTCCGTGTTTATCCAATCCCTTGTGCTGGTGCTCGTTGCCTCCTTTCTCGCTGGTCTCTTCCCAGCCCATGTGGCTGCCAAAAAGAGGGTGGCCGAGGCGGTTAAGATGGAGTAGGCGGGAGATGCTAAATCCAAAAAGATGGTGGACCATATGGTTCTGTTTCTTTCTCCTCGGCGCGGCTTTTGGCCGGGCCCAGGAATTCGAACGAGCCCTGCCGGGAAGGACCTTCTCCTTTCCCCGTGACCACTATGCCCATCCCCAATTCCGGATCGAGTGGTGGTACTACACCGGTCACCTGCGATCTCCCGATGGGAGTTCTTTTGGCTACCAGTTGACGTTTTTCAGGACCGGGCTCCGGAGGGAGAGGCCCGGTCAGTCGAAGTGGGCCCTGAAGAGCCTCTATTTCGCCCACTTTGCCCTGACCGATGAAGATGAAAAGGCCTTTTTTTTCCGTGAAAAGATCAGCCGGGGCGCCCTCGGACAGGCAGGTGCGGCGATGGACCGACTCCACGTTTGGGTGGAGAACTGGACCCTCAAGGGAGATGGCGCTGACCATTTGCTCGAGGCCCGTGATCCCTCCATGTCCATTCGGCTTCGCCTGACACCATTGAAGCCCCCCGTCGTTAATGGGATCGACGGGGTCAGCCAGAAGGCCGAGGGCAAGGGCTACGCCTCCCACTACTACTCCATGACCAGGATGAAAGCCCGGGGGGAGCTGGCCATCAATGGAACAGTCCTGGCGGTTGAGGGAATCAGCTGGATGGACCACGAGTTCGGATCAACACAGCTTCAGGACTACCAGATGGGGTGGGACTGGTTCAGCATCCAGATGGATAACGATACGGAGCTGATGCTCTACATAATCCGGCATGAAGATGGGAAACCTGATCCCTATTCCAGCGGAACCCTCGTCAATCCGGACGGTACCTCTCGCCATGTGCGCCTGGAGGAATTCGAGATCCGGGTCCTGGATACCTGGAAGAGCCGAAAAACTAAAGCCCAATATCCCTCAAAATGGAACATTAGGATTTCCCAGCCGAACATTGCCCTCACGATTACCCCCTCTGTTGCCGATCAGGAGCTCATCACCCAGGAGTCCACCCGGGTCACCTACTGGGAGGGGAGCGTTAAAGTCGAGGGCACCTATGAGAGAAAGCCCATTACCGGCGTCGGATACGTGGAGCTAACCGGGTATGCCGAACCAATGGGTGGGAGAATCTGAACAAATAGTGTTTCAGCCGAACCGCATCCCGAACTTAATCTGGTAGCTTTTTCCGCTCTCTTCCCTTTCTCCCTTTACTCCTGAAGGGGTAACCTATATTGATTTCACCTAAAGGAGAAGATTCAAAGCTATCGAATTTTCTTGACTTTTTAGAAAAAATGAACGATAAAAAAGAGAAATTCAAATACTCATCCATACGTTCTGCAAACCTGCATCGCTCCCCCGGTTGTGACTCCGTTTCGCTCCGCCCTCTTGGTTGGAAAAAATTATATCACAAAGAACATATGCTGCGCTCCATTTACGCAGGTTAGGCTGAGCGTTAGGTCAGTAATTGATTATGTCAAAACCTCTAAAAAAAAGCATGCTTACAGAAGTAGAGAAGCTTTACCTGGAAGAAGAGAAAAATTTGGTTTCTTTAAAAGAGTGGACAAACTTCCTTAAATCCTACGGTGTGTTTCAAAAGGCAGCGTTTAGAGCTTCCTTGCCTTTCGACCCTAGATTTAATGCAGTCCATTGGGGCTTCGCCGTAAATAGCCTTTGTCGAGAAATTGCTTTCGGGTTTTGCTGGATGAACGCCTACGCCAATCACTTTAAAGCTCAAGTAGGCCAAGGATCTCAACTTGCGAACGTGGACTTTCATGCATCTTATTTCGCTGACAACTGCATTACTCGGATAGACTCGTGTCGCGATAAGATAGCGCTGATGGTCTGGGCATTCTATTGCCCCTTTAACCCTGAGAAAAGGCACGAGACTCTCGATTATCAACTGGTACTAGAGCGACTGAAATATCCCTTGAGATTTGGCTTAAACTTGAAAGGTCAAGAGGATTTTATAGAACTCCTTGAAATCCTTAAAGGAAAAGACTTCGACCGCATCGAAACATACCGCAACTATAA
Source organism: Hadesarchaea archaeon DG-33 (assembly GCA_001515185.1). Lineage (GTDB taxonomy): Archaea > Hadarchaeota > Hadarchaeia > Hadarchaeales > Hadarchaeaceae > DG-33. The sequence continues at coordinate 3,162 of LQHI01000018.1, forward strand.
GATCCACCGCATTGAGCCAAGAATTGAAATTTATGGTGTGAAGCCTCACCACGGCTGGGATTATATGTTCCCTCTTTACGAAAAGAGGGAAATACAAGAATGGGAGAAGGAGCTAGAAAAGCGGTATCCCGATAACAATTTCCGTGAACACATTAAAAAGGGCTGCCACATAAACGGCGTGCTTTTTGAAATGAGAAAAATCAAGGATAGCCTCTGGGACTATGCAGATGTCAGTATACAAATTAGGACCAGCTTAATCAAGCTACTAAAAGCCAGTGCTGGTTGTTTCACTATCCTTCCAAGAAGATCGCCCTTAAGAAAAAAGCCTAAAGGCTACGACAAAATCGGGGGGATATCAAAGAAAAAAAGGTAATGTGGGTATGCCCTTGAAATTGGACTTTTTCACCTAACCAGCGGTTCAAACTAGCGGCGATAACAGTGCGCCGCAGCTTAACTGCAACGTTGGGTGACAAGTTATTAGGAGAGTAGCAGTGCTAGAAGATATTGAAATATTCAGAAGCATCGCTGCAGGAATTCAAAGCCTAGCCATTGCAGTTGCAGTGATAATAGGCGGTATTTGGACTGCTTATTTGTTTAGACTTCAGCGGCGTTCCGCGCTAGGGATCGACATCTCCGGAGCACAATTGGCAATACCAGGGGATGACCGCCCTCATATTCTCGTCTCTCTGACGATAACTAATCGTGGGAATCGGGACACTCGTCTCGTATGGAACGACAAACCTGTGACTGTGAGTAAGATGAAAGTACCAGACCATGGATCACCTTCACTCGAGTTCGTATCAAAGGCACCAATAGTTTTATTGTCTGAATCTGGAGACCAACTCATAGAAAGGAGCACCGGAATTCGGCCCGGTGACAGCAAAAAGTACGAGGCGATCTCGAGCGTAGATACACCTGGACTGTATCAGCTCACGTTTATGGCCGAGGCAGTTAGGGAACATACAACGGAATCTAAGAGAGCTATCGGGCGCATTGACTGGAAAGCGACGAGTCACATCGTCATCCGATGAACAAATGGTTCTGTGGGCAATGCCATAACTCAAGAGTCATTTCGCACTCACTCAACAACCGGCTCAAGCAAGGATGCTCCCAAAGCTCGCGCCTCTCAGCCGGACCGTTAGCGTAACAGGATTTGTTAATGTACCTATTGGAAGAAATTCAAAACGAAGCGGTTGATTCGAATACTGATCTGGAAGAAAAAGGGGGCAACCCTTGAAAAAGGACAAATTAAATATTTGGCCTAAAATAGCAATATAAAGCAAAATTTTCCATCTATTCATAATGTTCAGCGTAGGACAATAATGGATATAATTTTCTTTTTGGGATTGGTTTTTGGCGGCGCTATTTCTTGGCTTCTCACCCATGGGTATTATCGTAAGGCATCTAAAGAGCAAGCAGCCATTTCTAAGAAATTGTCAGAAGAGGTCAGAAAGATTATCTTAGAAGATCCAAGAGATTCCTTAACTGTATTGGACCTAAATCGATTATTGAATAGCAAAATAATTGATAAGCACAGAATGAATCAAGGTGATCCGCTTCCTTATAAGGCTTGTCCTAAGTGTGGTTCTACAGATTTAGCAAGGGGTGAGATAAACCGAGCGTATGATAATTACTTTGTTATCTCCTGTAAAGACTGCGATTGGCAAGACTGGACACAGTAACCGCTGAACATTGCGCTGGAGGGGATTGCCAGTAGTTATTGTGAATTGAGTTAGAGTTATTCCAATCTCGCTGGCTAAATATAAGAATTAAATTGTGCGGGGCTTCCACTCTCGGTCGGTGAATGCGGACGCTTAGCGCCCTCCGGCCGTCGCCCTTCGGGTTTTCGTTCAACTCGGTCGTTGTGCGTAAGTAGATCATGAATAATGTCAAGATTCTGCCACTCATTATAGATCTAACCGGAAGTTTTTTCAGATCTTCGCGAGACGCCCTTGAGCGCGCACGACAGGCTCACCTTAATAAGAGTCCTCAGGAGCCGACAGGTCTCAATATTTTCCCCTACTGGGCCGAAAGCCAAGCATCGATTGAAAGCATTGTCTTCTCGTTTCTTACTATCGAGGCCACTATTAATTATTTATTCTTCAACGAACTGCGTGAACGCCAGTTGAAGGGCATAGAAAAGTGGTTGAGACAGAAATGGAAATGGAATCTTTCAATATACGATCGTTTTATTCTTCTTTTAAACCAGTTTTCGATGGCAAACTTGGACAATTTCCAGTATCTTACATCGCTTTTTACAGAGTTTATCACATTCCGCAATCGCATCGTTCACGCAATGCCAGAACAATATCACGCCCTTGTTGAGCCAAGCGGCACTGAGAATGAAGTTCTTATTCACGATGTCGAGCCAGTTCAAGAGCGCGAACATTTTTCTATTTCAGATTTATCCGACGAGATTGGGAAAATCAACTATGAAGACGCAAAGCGTTGCTTTGAGATTATGCTTCTCGTCATTTGTTTCTTGGATGAACAGTTCATAGCGAAATTTGAATTTCCATGGCCTGCTGGAGTGAGCGTGCAGAAATACTTACGCCCGCGCGATATCATTGCTTCCTTGGATTTTCGCTACTACACGAGGCTTCGTATAGAATCATTTATTCCAGAAAGTATTAAGGAGCTGAAGAACGCACAACAAAATAATCAACCCGACTAGGAATAGCCCGGTATGGTTTTATGCTAAGTTGGTTGCCCCGGTGGGTTATTTACATCGTTGGATAGTCAAAAAAAGGAATAGATCATGAGAATGATCGATCTCGACCGCAAGCAATCTATTAAAAACGTTTCAATCTATCTCAAAAAAATAGAAAATAGGGGACGTTGTTACCTACGTTGCAAAACCTTCTTGACGATGTGGTGGAATTCAATAGAATTATTTTATGCCCCGAGAAGCCCGCTTAGACGTACTCGGTGCCTTGCATCACATCATGGTCTTTGAGATTAATAAATTTGCTTCGGGGAAGAGCTTGTATGAGTGCGGCAGAGATTGCCCGTTACCTCGGGGCGCCACTTCGAGCATCACAATGTCAATTGAGAAGATGGTGGATGGCAAGGGGTGAAGCTGAAAGAAAAATGCAACGTAGGTAACAACGTTATATTCATCCTAAGGAGCATCCTTGAGCGAAAAAGAAATCAAAATAACAAAGGATGATGTTCAAAAATCAGGGTACATTGATATTATAGATAATTGTGATAAAAAGGAGTGCTACCGGTATTCGACGGAATTTCTTAAAAAAGGACGAGAATTAGAATCGTCTAACCCACGAACCTCAGAAATATATATTTTATTAGGGCGTATAGCTTCATTAAATCTTAACCCTGAATCAACGCTAACTCCTTTTTCACCAATGCCCTCTGGCCCACTTGAAAGTGAGCCTGAAAATTTTGTCCAGATATTTAGTTCTGACCATCTCGATTTGATGAGACATTTTGTAAAGGAAATAACAGATAATGAACTTAAAGCAAGAATCTCAGATGTTTTATGGATCATTGACCGCAATCACAAAATGGCTGAGCTCGCAATCTATTCATATTTGGAATCATCAAAGATATTAGAGCATCCAGAGCATTGGACATCCTGCGAAAAAAGAATACAAAGAGCTTTCCGCTTGTCTAATATGTTAGGTAAAAAGAGTGGCCACCTTGAAAAAGTAATCAAACATATTGAAGATGTTCTAGATAAATATAACGGGGAAGATCCTCTCTTTCTATCTTATAAATTAATGTGCATGTTGATTGAAGCCAATGTAGGGGATCCAGTCAAATATTCAAATCTTTCGGAAAAATGTGCCATAGATGCCGAGAAAAAAAATAATTTTCGCCGAGCAAGAGCATATTGGCAGACAAAAGCACAATGGCACAAAATTCAAAAAGATGAAATTAAGGAGCGTGAGTCAAATTTTAACTATGCAAATTCATATGTTAAAGAGGCGGAATCCCGGTTGAAAGGCAAAAATGGCAGTTATCTTGTAGCATCAACCTTCCTTCAGAAAGCTATCGAAGCTTATAGGCGAATTTCAAATACTAAAGATGTTGTAAATAAATTACATAAAAAGCTTATTGAATATGAACGTGAGTCAGTAAATGAGATGCAGCGCTTTTCCACTGATATTGATGTTACTGAATCAGTAAAAAACACTATTCGGAATATTAGCGACAAATCTTTATTGGATGCACTATTTGCCCTTTCCTTGATGGTCAACTCCCCTAAGGTGGAGGATCTTAGAAAGGAGGTTAGAGAATTAGCCGATAAATATGTATTTCAGCATATAGTTTCCGGAGTGGCTGTAAATAAAGATGGTAAGGTTACTGCTCGAAAAGCAAGTATGTTTTCAAATGATCCTTCCGAAGTCGAGGAATCTATAAAACAAAATATGCATCAACACGCAGAATTCCATAGACTCATTGTTGCCCAGTCAGTAATTGAGCCTGCCCGCCATAGAATCAATCTCGATCATAATGCTACCCTCTCCGATTTTATGAATATTGTTAACGACAACCCTTTTGTACCAGTGGGTCGGGAGCATCTTTTTGCCCAAGGGCTTTTATCTGGCCTTGAGGGTGATTATGTCATTGCAGCCCATATCTTAATTCCACAAATTGAGAATACTATAAGGTATATTTTAACTCAAAAAGGAGTTGTTTCATCAGGCATAGACTCCAATGGTATTCAGGACGAAAGAAGTTTAAATTCTACACTGTATACAAAAGAAATCGAAGAGGTTTTTGGCAAAGATATTGTTTTTGATCTTCAGGGTCTTTTGGTCGAAAGAGTGGGCGCAAATTTACGAAACAGAATAGCTCATGGCCTCATGGACTATTCATCTTTCTTTTCAATTCATGTTTCTTATCTTTGGGCTATTACCTTAAGGTTATGCTGTTGGCACATCATCGTGAGTAAAGTTAAAGAAGATGCTTCGTCATAGGATTGCACTCAGGGAAAAGGGGTCACCCATTAAAAGGCCCTCTGTCAAGGGAAAAATGAGGTTATATTGCCTAATATGTGAATAAATAGAAAATTTACCGGTATGAAATCAGAAACATACCTTCAGTACAATTTAAGGGGTGATGAAGAATCAACCACAAGAGATGGTAAAAGCTACTGGGTTGTTGTTGAACCAACCTCCGTGACTGCCGAAACCGATCGCTTATTTACAGAACTTACATTTATCACTGGCACTGCAATTGCCATGCAATTTGGCGAAAGGGTCAAAGATCTGAATGATTACCTATGTGATTTAACCTTTTCAAAAGCAAAAGCGCGGCTTGTTTTAGGATTATATGAGTATGGGAAAGAGTATTTGCAAGAAATTACATCACAGACTCTGCGCTCAGAAGTTCGACCTGTTGACGAAGAATATGTTCAAGGATTACTTTTGAAAGGTTTATTAAATATTAGAAAATGCGATCCTCTAGGTTATCAGAAGGAACAGATCGATGTTGATGGATTTTGTAAAATTTTGGCGATCGACAAGAAGGACTACCTTTTTAATGTTACTCTATTGCTTGAAAATGAATTTGTTGGGGAATCAAGTCAGGTAATCTCTAGAAATGGTTCCTCGTTCGAAAAACTTAATTTTGAAAATGGCGGGATTTATATAACTGCCAAGGGAGTTAAAGAAGCCCTTTCAAGAACAAGGGAAGAAGAACTTAAAAAAGAACAACCATTAGATAAGATCACAGAGTCCAAAGCAATTCGTATAGAACATAAGTATGATGTTGCAATATCCTTTGCTGGTGAAGATCGTAATGTAGCTGAATCTATTGCAGTTAAGTTAAAGGAAAAAAATGTGCGAGTTTTTTATGACACATTTTAAGAAGATCAACTATGGGGCAAGAATCTATACGAGTATCTCACTAAGATTTATACTGAAAATGCAAGATATTGTATCATATTAATATCTCAATACTATGCAAAGAAATCGTGGACAAATTTGGAACGTCAAAGCGCTCAGGCTCGTGCCCTTCGAGAAGGGAAAGAATATATTCTCCCGATAAGGATAGATGATACCAAAATACCTGGCCTTCCAGAGACGGTGGGTTATATCTCACTTAGCAACACAACTATCGAAAAAATCGTTGATCTAATCCTAAAGAAATTAGGGAAGATGATTTAATTGTAATTCTTTCCATATAGATAGATCGAAACCTAACCCTGCGCTTTCAGGCGGACGTTTAAAAACCGCGCCGCTGAAGCGCCCCGTTCGGTCGCAAAATGACGTGGAATCAAATCCTTGTAGGCGCCACAGATAGCATCGTTGCTACTATCCTCATACTTCTGACCAGGTTAGCCTTCTATAAGGTCCGGGACATGTTCCCTGCGCGCTCTCTCTTTGATGGAATAGTGGGTTCTGACAGCTCGTGCTTAGTATTCGTGTTACGCATGACCAATTTGGAGCAAAAAG
>LQHI01000019.1 GCA_001515185.1 Hadesarchaea archaeon DG-33
ATGGGGATTAAACCCGATTACGGGACACTTAACGTGAAATATAAAGGACGCACCATCCACGTGAGGCCCTTCCCTATAAGCGTGGATTTTGACACCATCGATAAACTGGCGAGAAACCCCGGGGTAAAGCGGGAGATGAAGCGCGTCCGAGCCCCCCAGTACATCCCATACAAATATATCGGCGTAGGCGTCGATCGGATTGACTACACAAAGGGCATCCTTGAGAGGTTCCGGGCCATAGATCGATTTTTGGAAAAGTATCCGGAGTACCAGAATAATTTCGTGTTCGTGGAAGCGGGGGCACCAAGCCGCACGCGAATTCCAGCCTACATGGAACTGAACGAGGAGATATCCAAAGCCGTCGACAAGATCAATTGGAAATACATGAGGGGCTATTGGAAGCCGATTATTTACATCGAGGGAAAGCTGGGCCCTGATAGGCTTTTCGCGTTATACAGAACCGCCGATGTGTGTATAGTGAGCCCGATTCAAGACGGGATGAACTTGGTGGCGAAGGAATTCATCTCTGCAAATGTAGATTGCACGGGTGCGCTGATGTTGAGTAAATTTGCGGGAGCAACGGAGGAACTGGAAGATGCCGTGATCGTCAATCCCTACGATGTGGAGGGATTTGCAGACGCGATTAGAGACACTTTGGACATGTCACCGAAGGAGAAGCGTCGGAGAATGAAGAGTCTAAGAGTCCACGTTAAGAGGAACAATGTTTTCAAGTGGTTGTCGGATTTCATCTGCGAGGTCGCGAAATTCATCTCGTGATTTGAATGGAATATCTTTTCAATCGCTGGGAGGAGGTAGAGCGAGCTTTAGCGTCCGGCGCTTTGTTACTGCTCGATTATGATGGCACTCTCACCCCCATTGTCGAAAGGCCAGAGCTTGCGATTCTCTCTCCAGACATGAAGGAACTTCTTAAACGTGTGTCCCAGCACTACACGCTGGGGATAATAAGCGGCAGGTCAATCGCTGATGTGAAAAGGCTAGTTGGGCTGGAGGGGATATATTATGCCGGAAATCATGGTTTCAAAATAATTGGCCCGGGAGTGGAATTAGTCAAGCCCGAGGCCGAGCGCGCGCGCCCAAACTTAGTCAAACTTTGCGAGGAGCTACGGAAAAAACTAGACAACATCAAAGGGGCGATTGTTGAGGACAAGGGATTAACGGCAAGCGTCCACTACCGATTGGTCGCGGAGGAGGAATTTGAGTATCTGAAGAAAATTTTTGAAAAGGTGGTTGGCCCGCATATAGATTCAGGAGTAGTAAAGATTACCCACGGAAAGAAAGTTTTCGAGATAAGACCGAACGTTGAGTGGGACAAAGGAAAGGCGGTGCGCTGGATATGTGGTGTAGTTGATCCCAAAAGAGAGCTCAAGCCAATTTACGTAGGAGATGATCAAACAGACGAAGACGCATTTTCAGCTCTGAAAGAAAAGGGTGTAACCATCTTGGTTTCTGAGGAGCCGATAGAATCGAACGCAAAATATTTTGTTAAAAATGTTGACGAGGTTAAGACATTTTTTGAAAAACTAATAAATATGAGAGCGTAAGGATAAAGGGATGCGAATGAAAGCATTAATCCTAGCGGGCGGGTTTGCGACCCGGCTTGGTGCTATTGGCGAACAAATGCCCAAGGCAATGATAGTTGTCGAGGGGGACACCCTTCTCGACCATTTGATTAAGAAGCTTGAAAATGAGAAAATCGAGCCGATAATATCGATTAATAAAAAGTTTGAGAATTTTTTGGATGGATACAAAAATGTTATTGTCGAAGAAGCAATGGTGGAGGAGGAAAAACTCGGGGCTGTCAGGGCAATAAATAACGCAATCAAACAGCTGAAAATTGATGAGGATCTCTTGGTGGTGTGTGCCGACAATTATTTCTCCTCCGATTTCAAGGGTTTCATCTCCAGTTACACGGGTGAGCCGATTATCGGAGTTTACTACGTTGGTCAAAAACCAGACATGAAACCAGAGGAGATGGCAACGATGAAATTTAGGGGGAGCGAAAATTTCCCACCACCGGAGCAGAGCTTTTATCTTGCCGATTTTAAGGAAAAAGTCAAACCGCCACTTAGCGATTACGTCAGCGCTGGCATATACATCTACCCAAAATCAATTTTTCCAATATTAGATGAGTTCTGCAAGGAGCGAAAACAGGACGCTCCTGGATTTTTCATTCAACATTTGCAGGAACTTGGCGTGAAAGTTAAAGGCTATTTGTTCGGGGGTGAGTGGCGCGATGTGTCTCACAAGAGCTACCTCCAAATCTTTAGTGATGCGAAACTCACTAGGAGCGACGACCGTTACATTATATTTGATAAACCTTTGGGCGAGAACTTGGTGCTTTCCATCACAATCTTGCATGCGGGTAAACAAACTACTGGGCATTCCCACCCGGTCAGCGAGGTTTACTTCTTTGTCGAGGGACAGGGCGAAATCGAGCTCGATGGAAATCGGAGGGCCGTGGAGAGTAAGGATGTGGTACCGATAAAGCCAGACAAGTTTCACCGTGTTTATAATACCTCAGACAAAGATCTCGTCTTCATATGCGTGTTTGAAAGATATGGAGAGAGGGGATAGTTTCAAAAGTAAAAGTCAAAAAGTTTTGAGTGTTCTGGGATAACTTTGACAAAGATTATGTTTGAGAAGACTGTTCAAGAAGCTAGGTTATTGAGTCCCCTAAATGATTTCAAACTTGTCACCCAACCAATCGAAATCAGGAAAGATCCACTAACTGGAAGACGGTGCAGAATAAACCTTGAGCGAGCGAAAAGGCCGAAACAAGCAGCCAAGACAACCGATATGGAAAATATTGTCGAAGCCTCTCTGGCCAAATGCTTCTTCTGCGCGGAAAATTTGGAGAAAATGACTCCGATGTTCCCGGAGGACTTCCCGGAGAGGAGGATAAAAGTCGGAACCGCATGCATATTCCCAAATCTCTTCCCGTTTGGCGGGTTCCACGCAGTTGGGGTTTTCTCGAATGATCACCACCTAGATCCCAATCAATTTTCGCCGAAGTTGCTCGAGGATTGTTTTAAGGGTTGTTTGAGATATTTTGAGCAAGTACACGAAAGGTATCCTGAAATCAAGTATTGGCACATAAACTGGAACTACATGCCGCCCGCTGCCGCCAGCATAATTCACCCGCACGTTCAGCTTACGGCTGACCCTGACCCGACTTCACGGCTCCAAGAGTTTATCAGAAGTAGCAGATCCTACTTCGACCGAGAAGGGAGTAATTATTGGTCAGATTTGGTGGAGGCGGAGAGAAATAAAAAGGAGCGGTTTATTGGAGAAACTGGCTCAGCGGTTTGGATTACGAGTTTTGCTCCTGAAGGAAACAGCGAGGTTGTAGCAGTCTTTACCGGGATTTCCGCTATGACCAATCTCAAAAAACGTGGGCTCGGAGATTTCTGTGGTGGGCTATCTCGAATTTTGAAGGGTTATTATGTTCTTGGAGTTCAGAGTTTCAACATGACGACATTTTCGGGCCCATGCGACGAGGACCTAAGTGAGTACTACCTTCTCAATGCAAAGTTGGTGTCTAGACCTAACCCGAAGCGATTTTACACGAGCGACGATGGCTTCATGGAGAAACTTCATCACGAGAGTGTTGTCGAGACCATGCCGGAAACTCTTGCTGAAAAATTAAGGGAACACTTCTAGACATCGGTGCGGAGTCTATTTGCCGAGCACATCGGAGAAAACATTCAAAAGAGATTGGGCACCTTGTTTGATGTAACACTTTTTTGCAGTTTCGAATCCAGATTTTCCCATTTCGTTTGCCGCCCCGGGTTTCGAAAGCACCCTGATTATCTTGCTCGCGAGTTCTTCGTGATCGTTTGGGGGGAAGATGCAACCATTTTCTCCATCGATGATGAGTTCGGAAACCCCGGCTCCTGAACTGACCACGACGGGCTTTTTGTATATCCACCCCTCGAGCACTGCTAACCCGAAGCCCTCCAACACAGAGGGCAGAACCACTACATCGGCTCTTGTATATGCTGCTCTTAGCTCATCCCCGGTTAGGTATCGGGTGAAGATGATTCTTTGACGAACACCAAGCTTGCTCGCTAGTTGCTCTAACCTATCCAACCACCTCACCCCTTTCGGGAGCCCCAAACCACCCGTGCGAGCACCCGAAAAACTCCCATTGCCGACTAGAACAAGTTTCGCACTAGGAAAGTGTTTGGCAATTCGCGCCAGAGCCCTAACTGCGGTATCTTGACCTTTTATTGGGTCAAGACGGGCAACCACGAGAATTATCATGTCGTCGTTGCTAATCCCAAACCTCTCGCAAAACTGGCTGACTTTAGCGTCCGACGCTCGACCATGCGCTTTTTCATCGATGTGGGGGTAAATCTGATAAATCCTACCTTTGAAACCGGATTTCGACAAACTTCGCTTGTATTTCTTACAACTTACGATGACGGCATCGTAGTCCTCCAGATATCTCCGTAAAAAGGCCCTCCATTTCGGAGTCATCTTATTCATGTCGAGAGGGATATGCCATCGGAAGATTTTTTGCGTCACTGGGCCAGTCATTGACCCAACCAAAAGCAGCTGGAAATCGTGCACGTAAAACATGTCAAAATTAATCTCGGCGTGCAGGTCCATCATCTTCTTCGCGTAACGCCAGTTGAAAAGGGCATAGTCGGCGAAGTGCCTGCGGGAGATCCACGTTTGTTCCATACCGTGGACGTTCCTCCACATCGCCTCTTTGAAGTGCCCGTAGCCAGCCAGTTCATGGAGTTCCAATTTAATTCGATGTAGCACTATCCCGCCGAACGATGTCATCTCGGGGCTCAGGGGATTGATCGCCACCCAGTGGGGCCTCCGAATCTTATCCGTCTTGTACATCCACTGAAGCATGGGGGCGACCATGCCTGTGACCCCGCCTGGTGTATAAACGAAGTCTTCACCTTCCAAGAGCATTTTTAGCTGCATCGGTTTCGAGAGGTCACCATATTTCTCAAACAGTGCATCAGGGTCTAGCTTAAACCGTATTGGGGGAGTTTGAGAACTCACGCATAGTGATACTTTTCGCATACGTGCCCAATTTGTCCGCGGCCTTTTTACATCTTTCGAAACCCTAAAAATTTAATTTTTAGTCATGAACTCAAAAATGTAAGAAACGGTAACACATTAAAATGAATAAACTCTCTCTTTACATAAATTTTTAATAACTCAGCTGTTATTTTATAATGATGGACTTTATTGAAGTGGCCGTGCGACGAAATCCAGTATTAATTAAGGTAGCTACGGAATTTCACCAGTCAGGTATAATCCCTGCCAACACCGTTGTGATAGACCTTGATGTCGTAAAGCGCAACGCTGAGATTATAAAAAGTGAAGCAGACAAATTTGGTGTCTTGAATTATTTTATGACGAAACAATTTGGGCGAAACCCCTTGGTATGTAATGTTATTAGAGATTCAGGAATTGATAGCGCTGTGGCAGTTGACATAGAGGAGGTAAAATGTCTACATCGACACAATATACCTGTTGGCCACGTAGGACACTTAGTACAAATCCCAATGCACGAGGTTGAGTACGTTCTGAAAGAGGTAAACCCCGAGGTCATAACAGTTTTCAGTGTGGAGAAAGCTGAGGAAATATCTAAAGTGGCTGAGAAGCTTGGAAAGACCCAGAAATTGTTGATTCGTGTCGTCGGCAAGAGCGATTTCTTTTACCAGAATCAAGAAGGAGGATTCCCGGAAGAAAAAGTCGTAACAGTTGTAAAAACTATAAATAATCTTGGAGGGGTTAAGGTCGTCGGCGTGACCTCTTTCCCTTGTTTGCGCTTCAACCTTAGGTCTAAGAAATTAGAACCGTTGCCAAATTTCGACACTCTCATAAGGACAGCATCCAAGCTCGAAAAAGAACTGGGAATGGAGGTAGAACAAATCAATGCTCCGGCCGATACTTCGGCGATGGTAATGAAAATACTTGCGGGGAAGGGTGCGACCCACGGTGAGCCTGGACACGGTTTCACCGGTACGACCCCTTGGCACGCATTTGAAGACTTACCCGAGCTCCCGGCGTGGGTTTACGTGAGCGAAGTCTCTCATCTCTTTGGGGACAAAGCTTTCGCCTTCGGCGGCGGCCTTATGAGTGCTGATGCACCCTTGGGTCTATGGACGTATTTATATCAAAAGTTCCGTTTGTATGCCCTAGTGGGTCGTGAACCCGAAACGATTATTGAAAAAAAGATACTCGCTGAACCCGCTGGCTATATTGATTACTACGGTCCCCTCTATCCTGGCCCAAATGATAAAATAATGGTGGGCGATACAGTGATATACGGTTTAAGGAACCAAATTTTTGTTTCTAGGGCCAATGTTGCAGTGGTCAGCGGAATGCAGCAAAAAAAACCAAAATTATTAGGTATTTTCGATCGGACTGGTAATTTATTATCGTAATATATCCTATTCTTCTAGTAGCTCCAGCACATCTGAGGGCAGAGTTCCTAGAGAACCTTGTGTCTGCTTGTAGAACCCGTCCACAAGATTGGATCTCACAATCGGGAAGACCTTACTAACGGTGTAGATTCCTTTTAGTTCCGCTTGTTGACCCAGCAACCATTTGAGTGCAGCATTAACCGAGTTTTTCCCCATCTCAATGCAATCGGCTGCGCCGCATCCGATTATTGGATAATCGCGGTCAGCAATGAATTTTGCCCCAGTTATTCCTCCGAGGTCTGGAGCAGCTACTGCTACCTCACCTTCCAATCCTAGTGCAACCACAGCTTCAGCCGCTCCTGTTGCTGGCCCAATCATCCAAGTGCACCAGATAGCGTCTATCTCGGGGTTAGCTTGTAACATCCCCAATGCTATATCATACCCCTGCCCTGGGTCGGTGAATCCTTCTCTAGCAACTACTTCGATGTTGGGGTACTTGGCAAACATGTTCTCCGCCCCTGCGAGACGCATGACGTTTGTCCATTGCTCTAATGCGAAGTATATTATTCCGACCTCTCCCTCATAGTCCATTGCATACGCAAGTATCTCGGCTGCAGATGCTCCTTGACCATATCCGTCAGCATCCACCAAGCCGATGTAATTAGGTGTACCGAATAGACCCACGGGTGTAGTCCAATTGTGAAGTTGTGGAACCCCAGCCTCTGAGAGCGCAACAAAAGCTGGCCCCGTAGTTACTGCTTCATATGCTTCCGCAATGATGAAATTTACATCACCAGCCTTGGCTGCTAAGGTATTTATCTGATCTATTTGTTCCGATATCGACTGAGATCCCATAAATGATATCGGCGGTTTTCCAGCTTCAGCAAGTACTGCGTCCATCCCCACTTTGTTTAGTATTTCAGTTATGTCAAGAGTTGCGCCCATGAAATAATACTCTCCTAACTCTAAGTCCTGGGCTGCCGCAATTTCTCCCTCTGTGAGTTCCAAAGTTGCGGCGGTGGTGATGGGTTCACCTGCAGGACCACCCGGGGTCCATGGAGTACTGAGATTTTCTTCTAAACTTGTGATCCATTCTAAAGGTATTTTCCTGAACTTTCCCACTGCTTCCTCCGTAGGTCTAGTAAGTAAGTATGTACCTAGGCTGGAAACAATTGCTGCAGCTACTACAATAACAACCGTAACAATCCAGCTAACACTTTTTTCTTCTCTCATCATGTTTATTCACTTTTTATATCCCGAGATTATGACACAAGCACCTCTCAACATTTGTGATTTTTTCTCAGAAGTTGAATAAAGTGGTAAGAAATTGAGTTCAGAAATATTGTTTAGAAATTTAGTTCAGATAAAGCGAATTGATATTCTTGGGCGTTCGGGTCTGACTTGCCACGAATCGTAGGAATAAAAGGTTTTTCTAGGCCAACTTGGTTCTGACAAGGCGGAGTTTATCTTCATTAACACCTGGAAGCAGAAAATTCCAAATAGTAGATCAGTGGATAATATACTACGATGGTAAAGTTTCGATATGACGGATTTTACGTAGATG
>LQHI01000020.1 GCA_001515185.1 Hadesarchaea archaeon DG-33
ATTGTTTTATCGATGATTAAGTAAATATTCGAGTCGAAACCTTGGCCGCCGATGTTGTGAATCTCTACCAGCTTCACCACCTAGATGCCCCCGAAACTATGGAAGAGTAGAAGTAAACCGCGGTCACCATAAAAATGGCAAACAATAATCCAAAAAGAATCGTGAGGACCAACATCGATCGAGCGTAGAGTCCCATGGAACCTCCCTAAGGTAATTCCAATCTCGGCTAAAAATAGTTCATCAAAGACCGAAAACCTCTGAAAGAATGGTCAAATTGAACTTTAACTGATCACGTTTTCCAGTCTAGCCTCACGGGCTATCTCAAGCGCTTTGCTGAATTCATCGCTCATCAGCCGCCTGCCCAGCTCATCAAACTCGTGCGCCTTGTACTCTGGTCGGTACTGATCCATGAGATTCACACGAACCATCGAGCCCAAATTCTCAACTATCCACTCGAGCACAGCGCGCGTGCAGCACTCGACGTGGTTGGGGAGCACGAGATGACGGATGATGAGTTCAGCGTCCGCAAACGCTAAGCGATGGTTGCGCGCAACGATTTTGAAAAAGTTCAGAACTTTGGAACACCGCAACGCACACTTGTCGTTGCCGTACTTGAAATCAGTGAGGTAAACATCTTGGGTCCCGGATAGCAGCTTCATCGCCTCAAGCGACATGTAAAAATTGGAGTTCCAAACGGAGGGCACGCTCACCTCGCATCGATTGAGCGCCTCTAAGATCGTATGGAGATTTGGCGTGGGGTCCCCTCCAACCCAGTTTACATTTCGCGCCCCATCACGACGTTGCACTTCGACGAGCTTGGCGAGCGTCTGAGGTGAAACTTCAACACCCCCTTTCGGGTCCTGCGAAATATCCCAGTTTTGGCAATATTGGCACTTGAAAGTGCACCCGTTGAAAAAAATTGTGTAGGAGGGCACTAGTTCGGGCTCCTCGCCGGTGTGAATGAATTCTGAAGCTATCCGCGACCGCTCACCTACCCCACAGACCCCTACCTTGCCCACCGTTCGATCGACCCCGCATCTACGTTCACAGAAGTGGCACGAGCGCAGAATCCGCTTGGCAAGCTCCACTTTCAAATCGAGCAACGAGAGGCTGGGTTGCTTCAAATTTTCGATCTTCGTTTTGTCCTTGTTAATATCCGCGAACAGCTTTCGAAACTCCTTCACCCCCCGCTCGTGGGCGCGCCATAGCTCCTCATCACTCACCGAAAGGTCGACCTTCGCTGGCACGCGCTTGCACACTAAAAAGCGTGCGGGGAGCTTGCCCTCCACAACCGCAAAGTAGCGTGAAAGCGACTTTCGTGCCTTTTGGTCGCGGAGCACCGTCACCGCTTCAGGTCTGAAGACCCGCCACATGAGGACACCAATCACATATTTTAATTGCCACGCTAAAGAGTTGCGCGAGGGATAGCTTGATAATCATCGCTGGATCTGCCTCACCTAAACTCGCGTCGAGGGTTGCAAAGCAGCTAAAGTGCCCAATTTTAAACCCCGAAATAAAACGCTTCCCCGATGGCGAGCTCTACGTACGCCTCGACGCCAAACTCGAGGGAAAACACGTAGTCATTGTTCAGTCAACCCACCATCCACAGAACGACAACCTCATCGAGCTCTTTCTGCTGCTCGATGCCGCTAAGGATTTAGGTGCTCGACACGTTACAGCCACCGTTCCTTATCTCATATCGTCCCGGCAGGACAAGCTATTCAAGCCAGGAGAATCCACAGGCACCCACACCATCTGTAAGCTCATCGAGCACGCGGGGGCGGACGACTTCCTCACCGTAGACATGCAGAATGATAGAGTCATACAGAATTTTTCAATCCCAACCTACAATCTCACTGCGACGTCCTTGCTAGGACAATACCTTGACAAACTCAAGCTCCAAGACCCTGTCATCCTAGGAATCGACCAAGGATCACTTGAGCGCGTTCGAAGGGTGGCTGCCGAGCTGAATGCCAATTATGATTACTTGGTGAAGCGGAAAGTGACCCAGAAAAAAATCACCACCCAACCAAAACACCTCGAGGTCGCAAAGCGGGATGTGGTTTTGGTGGATGACATTATCAGCACTGGCGGCAACATCATCGAGGCAACACGAATACTTCGACGCCAGCGAGCGCGCAAAATCTACGTGGCCTGTACCCATCCAGCGGTCACTGAGGATACCCTCCAAAAGATTCTGAAGGCGGGCGTGCAATCGGTCATTGCCACCGACACCATCGAGCACCGGACAAGTTTGGTCTCAGTTGCCCCCATCATCGCAGGGGCTATCCAGCAAGGGTTTTAACATGAAAAGATTGATGTTCGTGCTCTCAGGCGAGCATCCAACGTTGCCAACAGCTGAAGCAGTGGCCGCAATCAAGGCCGAGCACCGCGCCTACCGGGTGCTTGAACAGCTCAACCAAGTGCTCGTCGCTGAAACCAAGGCTAGCCCGGAGGTACTTGCTTCGCGTCTAGCGATGTGCCGCGAGATATGCATACACCTCTGCACTTCCAACGCAAACGAGGAAGATATCCTCGAGTCCGTGGGAAGCTCCGACATCGTGGACCTCATCCCCCATGGAAAAAGCTTCGCGGTGCATCTGAAGCGCGTGAAGCGAAGTTCACCCGAGATCAATACGCTGAAACTCGCTAAGACTATTGCTAACACCATCGCGGAAGAGGTCGAGTTTAAGGTCGATTTGGCTCACCCCGATATCGAGTTCTTGGGAGTATTGACTGGAGAGCGGTGCGCGCTTGGGATAACCGCCGCGAGGGTGGACCGACGCCAATTCGCGCGACGCAGGCCAACGCTCAGACCTGCATTCCACCCTGGTACCCTTATGCCCACGTTCGCTCGCTGCATGACCAATCTCGCCCGGACCCCTCGAGGTGGCATGCTATTAGATCCATTTTGCGGTGTGGGCGGTATCCTGCTCGAAGCGGGGCTAATCGGGGCGAAACTCGTCGGCATAGACATAGATCGCGAGATGATTGAGGGGGCGCGAAAGAACTTGGAAGCTAGCGGCGTGGTCGACTTTCAGCTCATGGTCGGAGACGCCCGCAAGCTACCAGCGCTCGAGGTCGATGCTGTAGCAACTGATCCCCCATTCGGTCGCCAAGCCTCTACGGCCGGAGCCCCACTGGAGGAGCTCTATGAACAAGCGTTACCTTCAATCGCAGGGGTGCTTCGGCGCAAGGGATACGCGTGCATCGCCTCGCCCGCCGAGCTGGAACTTGAAGAGTTGGCTGTAAGCGCTGGACTTCGGACGATTGAAAAGCATGAGCAGCGGGTACACCGGAGTTTGACGAGAAGAATTTACGTATTCAGGAGGAAGTAGGGTGAAACTCATCTTCCTCGGGACCAGCGGAAGCATCCCAACCTCCCAGCGAGGATTGCCCGCGATAGCCCTGCGGCACGAACGCGAGTTCTTGCTTTTCGACTGCGCGGAGGGGACGCAACGCCAGATGGTCAGAACAAAGCTCAGTCCCCTAAAAATCGATGCGATCTTCATAACTCATTTGCATGGCGACCACTTTCTAGGACTCGCCGGGCTAGTACAAACGATGTCGTTGATGGGCCGAGAGCGGAAGCTCGAAGTTTACTGCCCCCGTGGTGAAGGTGGACGCATCGAGAGATACCTCCAAATTCCCCATTACACCCTCACCTTTGAAGTAGCAGTACATGAGCTGGAGCCGGAGGAGGAAGTCAAGCGCCGGGGGTACTGCATCCTGACTTCCAATGCCGAGCACTCAGTGCCCTCGCTCGCCTACGCTTTGGTTGAGAACCAGCGCCCGGGCAAGTTTTATCCTGAAAAAGCGGTTGCATTAGGCGTGAAGCCAGGCCCAGATTTCTCCAGCCTGAAGTCGGGCAATAGCATTAGACTGCGCGACGGAAGCGTTGTCAAACCGGAGCAGGTGATGGGTTCTCCTCGAGCCGGACGAAAGATCGTTTATGCCGGTGACACCCGCCCATGTGAGAGCATCATCGAACTCGCGCGCGATGCTGATGTGCTCATCCACGATTGCACGCTATCCGACGAACTCGCAGACAAAGCAGCGGAGAACGCACACTCGACCCCAAGTGAGGCCGCGGAGGTTGCAAAGCGGGCAAACGTGAAACAACTCGTGCTCCTGCACGTGAGTCCGCGCTACAAAGATGATTCAATTCTCCTCAAACAAGCACAACGAATTTTCCCTAACACCGTCGTGGCACGAGACCTGATGGAGCTCGATGTGAAGTTTCAAGAATAGAGAGCTCGGGTGGAAGTTTAGCTCATCTGAAGTCGCATAATCCTCTTCTCGTCATCGCCCAATTTTAATCGAATTTCAGGTATTTGAATTTTTTCTTGGGTTAAACGAGGTTACGAGTTCAAAGCATCTTCCAAAAACTTTGCGGGTAAGTTGGTAAAAACGAGAAAAATTTGGTTGTTGGAATTATTTTCCCTTTTTTGTTTTTCGAACTTCTTCCATTCTCTCCAGATATCGTTTGGTGTCTTCGCTCGCCCATTCCGAGACATCAATTTTTGCTATACTTCCATCTGATTTTTTTATTACAACTTCTTTAATGCCAGCGTTGATTATCACCCGCTTGCATCTATTGCATGGTTTAGCTTCAGTTAGCGAACCGTTCGCATTTTGCCCTAAAACGTAAAGAATTCCGCCTAAGACGTTTGCCCCGTGCCTCGCTGCATTCAGGATTGCGTTCTCTTCGGCGTGAACCCCCGGGCATTCATCATAGCTCGAGTAGTGGGGCAAATCTAGCTCATCTTTAATACAACCAACCTCAGAGCAGTTGATCACTCCCCGGGCTGGGCCGTTATATCCGGAGCTTACCACAGCATCCTCGCGAACTACGATGGCCCCGAACTTTCTCCTCAAACATGGAGATCTGAGACATACGGCTTTCGCAATCTCCAAATAATATTCAGCTTTTGTTGGTCTCAAAATATCACCCACCATTCATTATACTTCTTATGATTTGTCCAGTGATATTCATATCTCTTTACCTAATTTCAAAAACTTTTTTTCTGTTTGGAAGTACCTCCTTAACTTTTTTTCTTGTATGCGCCTGCCTTCTAATTCATAAAGTTCCTGTACCGCAGCGCTATTTATTTCTTTCATGATAAAGGATATAGGAAAGACAATTCATAAATATTCGAGGTAAAAAAATATTTAGATTAAATTAGGAAAGGTGACAAAAAAAATGACGAAACTCAACCCGTTTGAGGTCGTACAAAAACAGTTGGACAAGTGTGCAAAGATTATAAAGTTAGATTCTAACGTGCATGAAATCCTTCGAGTCCCGATGCGTGAACTCCACGTATCCTTGCCGATCCGCATGGATGACGGCTCTATCAAAGTATTCCAGGGGTTCAGGGTTCAATACAATGATGCGAGAGGTCCAACAAAAGGAGGAATCCGATTCCATCCCGATGAAACAATCGATACAGTGCGGGCACTTGCAGCTTGGATGACATGGAAATGTGCTCTTCTTGACTTGCCTCTTGGGGGGGCAAAAGGCGGGGTCATCTGCAACCCCAAACAAATGTCCCAAGGCGAGTTGGAACGTTTGAGTCGGGCGTACATCAATCAGGTGGGGCAATTTATTGGCCCGGACAAAGACATTCCAGCACCCGATGTCTACACCAACCCTCAGGTAATGGCTTGGATGATGGACGAATACTCAAAAATTGCTGGAAAGAATCGATTTGGTGTCGTCACTGGTAAACCGCTCGGCGTAGGTGGTTCTGCCGGACGCGGTGATGCAACAGCCCGGGGTGGTCTACACACAGTTCGTGAAGCGGCAAAAGTTTGTGGTATAGACCTTAAGAAAGCTACCATTGCCGTGCAAGGTTACGGTAATGCGGGATATTACGCAGCATATCTTGCCAAAACTCTTTTCGGATCTAAGATAGTTGCCGTCAGCGATACCAAGGGCGGCATATTCAGCAAGGGAGGTCTTGACCCAGAGGCGGTTCGTGAGCACAAGGCTAAGACAGGTTCAGTAATCAATTTCCCGAATACTAAACCTATTTCCAATGAAAAACTCCTGGAACTCGAAGTGGATATACTCATCCCTGCCGCTTTAGAAAATGTTATTACTGGAAAGAATGCGCCAAACATTAAAGCCAAAATCGTTGCTGAGTTGGCCAATGGTCCAACTACACCAGAAGCTGATGATATTTTATACAAAAATGGTGTTCATGTGATACCTGATTTCTTATGCAATGCTGGTGGAGTAACAGTCTCCTACTTTGAGATGGTGCAGAATTTCTACATGTATTATTGGAGTGAAAAAGAAGTTCACGAACGTTTAAAGAATAAAATAACGGCCGCATATTCTTCGGTGCTGAAAGCTTCTAAGGAATATAATGTAAACATGCGCCAGGCTGCTTACATAGTTGCTGTTAAGCGGGTCGCTGAAGCAATGAAAATTCGTGGTTGGATTTAGTTCATCTTTAATAATGAATTAAACCGACCACATCAGCACACTGGAACCTTAATTTTTACGCACGGCATTAATTATTCTTTAATCCTTATTTCATGCTACTTAACAAAATACGAAGAGAAGGTTAGCGAAATTATTTTTTACTTTTCCTCAAGCTACCGCCCGAAGAAAGATAGCTGTCTATAGCCCTAGCAGCTTTTTTTCCATCCCCTATCGCTGAAATCACGGTAGCCGACCCTCGAGTGATATCCCCTCCCGCGAATATTCCTTCTCTGCTCGTTGCACGCGTTTTTTCATCTACTATAAAATATCCGCGTTTGTTTGTTTGCACGTTAGTTGCACTTCTCGCCACGATGGGATTCGCTGTCGTCCCGATTGCGCAGATAACAATGTCCACTTTCATAACAAAATTCGATCCCTCGATGGGGAGCGGCTTTCTTCGCCCAGATTGGTCTGGTTCTCCCAGCCGCATCTTAATACATTCCATCCCGGTAACGTTGCCCTTCTCATCACCCAGAGTTCTCACGGGCAGATTAAGAAAATCGAACATTATGCCCTCTTCCTCAGCGTGGGCAATTTCTTCCGCCCTAGCTGGCGCTTCTTCTCTGGTCCTTCTGTAAACCACATGCACCTCCTTCGCACCCAGCCTCAAAGCGGTCCTCGCGGCATCCATAGCCACATTTCCTCCCCCTATGACCGCCACTTTTTTACCCACCTTGATTGGTGTGTCAAATTCAGGAAATTTGTAAGCTTTCATGAGATTAGAACGTGTCAGGAATTCGTTGGCAGAGTATACATCGTTTAAATTTTCCCCAGGGATGTGCATAAACTGGGGCGCACCGGCACCGTTCGCAAGAAATATTGCGTCAAACTCCTTCGCTATTTCATCGACGCCTTTTGTAAGCCCCACCACGAAATCTGTTACGATTTTCACGCCAAGATTTTTAATTTTGTCTACTTCATATTCCACAATTTTTTTAGGTAATCTGAACTCAGGAATGCCATAAGTTAAAACACCTCCCGTTTTATGAAGCGCCTCGAATATCGTTACATCATAACCCATCTTCGCTAGGTCTGCTGCACAAGTCAACCCGGCTGGTCCAGAACCCACGACCGCAACCAACTTACCCTTATTTTTCCTCTCCGGCAATTTCTCCTTTGTATCATGTTTTCTCGCCCAATCGGAGACAAACTGTTCCAGCCTCCCTATGGAAATCGGCTTGCCCATTTTATTGTAAACACATGCGCGCTGGCACTGCTCCTCCTGCGGACAAACCCTTCCACACATGGTGGGGAGGCTATTTGTTTTTAATATTTCAAGATATGCGCTAGCGAAATCCTCCTCAACTATCTTAAGGATGAACTGTGGGATGTGAATCTCAGCCGGACAGCCCTCCACACATGGCGGAG
>LQHI01000021.1 GCA_001515185.1 Hadesarchaea archaeon DG-33
AGGGTGGCGAGGTCTTCCTCCCCATCGACGATAATCTTTAGGGGGGGCTTTGCCTCATCGAGGGCTGTGCGCAATTCTTGAGTTATCGTCCCCGCGGGGTTTTTCACACGAACTATTTTTACATCGAACGAATCGATTGTTCGCCGTATTTTTTTATCAACCGGAGACCGCATCACGAGGAAATCGACCACGGCCACATCCGGCTTCAGACCAGCTTCGATAAACTCCGCGGTAACGATATCACCGACTGCGATCAGCCTAGTCGGGCGAAGCTGCCGCAGGCGCTCAATCGCAGTTGTAACGCTAGAGAAAAGCTGACCAAGTGGACGCTTCAAAAGTGGCCGCAATTCATCGGGTAGCTCTAACACCTTACCGAACCCTCAGCGCGTACTTCCCAGGCTGGGTGATTGTTCTCTGGATCGAGCACGACGATGTATCCCGACCAGTCTTCCGAGAGCGATGCCCCCTTGCAAACCGGGCAGGTATTCCCCCCGGTGATGGAGTTACAATTGCGGCAAGCCTTTTCGGTCAAGCCTTTTCCTCCTTGCGGGTCTCCTCGATCCACTCGAGCTTGCCGAGTCCAAACTGGCGCATCGTCAGCCCTACCTTTCCACCACGGGGGGCCCGTCGTGTGCTCACCGTGACCACGCGCGCACGAACCCTGTCCCCCTCCTTCAGCGCCCGCTTTGACTCCTTGCCGTAGAGTGCCCCCTTCTTCTTGTCATAACCCACGAAGTCGTCCATCACCTGTGAGACGTGCACCAAACCATCGATAGGCCCCAGGCGCACGAACCCGCCAAACTCGACAATCTCAACCACCTCACCCAACACCACCTCGTTGACCTCCGGCTTGTAAACGAGCGCTTCAAAGGTGACATCGTGGTAGCTGGCCCCGTCGCCCATAATTATGCGGCCCGTTTCGACCTTCTTGAGCTCGGTGATTGCGAGGATTGTGCCAACGTCTTTGTCGGTTAACCCCTCGTAACTCTTGCGCAGGACATCGACAATCACCTCCTCTAGGGGCTCGCCAAGCCTGCTGGGGGGCACCCGCACGGTATCACGCACAGTCAATATCTTGTACATTTACTCCACCTCAAATTTTTTCATGTAAAGCTTCATGGCGTGGACAATCCCTCGCGTCGCTGGGCTCGCCCTCGCCACTCGAGCACCTTAGTTTCCTTCCCCTTTAACTTTTTGCCCTTTTTCGCGAGGAGCCCAGCACCTGCGGCGCCTTCAAGTTTGACGTTTTTCCAAAAATTGAACACATCATGCACCCCAAATCTTCAACAGCAGCGGGACGAATAGCAGGGCCACCATGGCCATGAGCTTGATCAGGATGTTAAGCGAGGGACCCGAGGTGTCTTTGAACGGGTCTCCAACGGTGTCGCCTATCACCGAAGCCGCGTGGGTTTCACTTCCTTTTCCGCCCAGATGCCCATCCTCGATGTACTTCTTCGCGTTGTCCCAAGCCCCGCCGGAGTTCGCAAGGGTAATCGCGAGCAGCAGACCCGTGACTATCGACCCCGCAAGCAGACCCCCCAGCGCCTCAGGACTAAAAAGGCCCACCGCGATTGGAGTAAGGATGGCCAGCGCGGCCGGGAGCGCCATGTTTCGAAGAGCAGCAGAGGTGCTGATTCCGATACACCGGTTGTAGTCCGGCTTTGTCTTTCCTTTCATTATCCCAGGGATAGTTCGAAACTGTCTCCGCACCTCGCTCACGATTAGGGAGGCCCCCCTACCCACTGCCCGCATGGTGAGCGCGCAGAACAAGAATGGCAGCATCCCCCCTATGAACAGCCCGACAATGACTGATGGGTTAGTTATACTGAGATCCATAGTTATTCCTGCGTCAAACATTCCCTTGGTATAAGCTGAAAAAAGCGCAAGTGCCGTCAGCGCTGCCGAACCGATTGCGAAGCCCTTGCCGATTGCAGCAGTCGTGTTTCCAACAGCATCCAATCGCTCGGCGCGCTTGCGTACCGTTTGTCCCATCCCAGCCATCTCAGCAATTCCCGCCGCATTGTCTGCAACTGGGCCGTAGGTATCCGTGGCAAGAGTCATGCCCAATGTGCTGAGCATGCCCACCGCGGCAATCGCAATTCCGTATAACCCATTTGGTAAGGTGATGTAGTAAGCAAATGAAATTGCACCAATAACTGCGATAATTGGAATCATGGTGCTGAGCATTCCAACTGAAAAGCCGCTGATGATATTCGTCGCGGGGCCAGTCTGGGATGATATCGCAATTGACTGCACGGGTGAAAACCTATTCTCAGTGTAATACTCCGCCGAAAGACCGATCGAGATTCCAGCCACTAACCCGGCAAGCATCGCCCAAAATATCTCCACTGCACCAACGAAATACCATATCAGAAAGAACGATGCCACGGCTATCAAGATGGCGCTTCCAAACACCCCCTTGTTGAGCGCGGCGTGCAGTGCTTTTATTCCAGCGCCCCTCTTCGTCCGCACGAAGAATGTCGCCACGATCGAGCAGAAAATCCCGACTGCGGCAATCAACATGGGAAGCACCACGGCATCCGTCTGGTCGAGCACGACGCCCCCAACGGTGACTCCTGTGAAACCTATCACCATGGCCGCGATGATTGAGCCCACATATGATTCAAATAGGTCCGCACCCATCCCAGCGACATCTCCAACGTTGTCACCCACGTTATCTGCGATCACCGCCGGATTTCGTGGGTCATCCTCGGGGATTCGGGCCTCAACCTTTCCGACTAAATCTGCGCCCATGTCCGCCGATTTCGTGTAGATGCCCCCGCCAACGCGTGCAAACAGCGCTATCGAACTCGCCCCGAAGCCGAAACCAACGATTATCTTGGGGTCCCCGAATAGGTAGTAGAAAATGCTCACGCCCAAGATTCCCAGCCCCACAACACACATCCCCATCACCGCGCCGCTAGAGAATCCAACTATGAGTCCTTTACCAATACCCCGTTTCGCCGCCGCTGCCGTCCGAGCGTTCGACTTGGTCGCCACACGCATCCCGACGTTACCGGCCAGCGCTGAAAAAAACGCCCCGACCATGAACGCCGCTGCAGTCTGGTAGTTAACAACCAGCATCAAGACCGCCGCCACGATAACAGCGTAGACGACCATCACCTGATACTCCTTGTTCAGAAAAGTCATCGCTCCCCGGTAGATGGTGCCGGAGAGTTCCCGCATTCGCTCGGTTCCGACGGGCTGCCGCATGATCCTGAAAGTTAAATAGCCCGCGAACGCGAGGGCCAAGACACCCGCTATCGGCGCCAACATCACTGGTTCAAATCCAACCATCTTACGACCTCTCGAGGAACTAACCTTCCTGAATCCAACCGTCTATTGCAAGATGAGACTTCTGTCGTAAATATATTACTGGCACTCCACAGCGCCGGAGTTCTTTTCGCAGAGCTGCGTCAGTCGTTCCCACCGCATAGCCCCCCTTGAGCGCCAAGTTCAAGATCACCTCATCCGCTGCACCTTTGACCTTTGTGACCTCCCCACGTTTAGCTAGAATCAATCCAATTTTGGCTGCCGTCTGCTCCTTTGGCTTGCCCCGCTCAGAGATTCGCCTAAGCTCTTGAAGGACCGGACTTGGGATAACGAGTTCATGAGGTTGTTCAAGCAACCTGTCGAGCTCCCCCACGATATCCACGCTAAACAGACCCGGGATCATAAGAAAGCTCGTGTCTGCGATGACCTGCAACCAAATTCCTCGTCACCTTATGATGCCGTAGCCGATCAGACGCCACCTTCCAACGACGCGTCGACTCAGTGCGACCCGGGCTCCTTGATCGGCGCAGACTGGTAGCTTGAGTTTGATGGTAGCTCGGTCCCCTCTGGCACTTGACACCGTGCCCACGGTCATCGCCGTCCCCACGTTCAACATCAAGGACTCACCCGTGACCAAGGGTTTTATCTCAAGCTCCGTGGGAAGTCCGACGACGCGCTTCATCAGGTGGACCTCGAAATCGACCGTCTCCAGCACCTCGGGCAAGCTTCCAGACGCCCCTGCCATCGAGCCCACCAGCGAATCACCTTTGGTCAGCGAGGGATCAAGCTCGGTGCCCAAGCCGATGAGACCACCCGGCACAGCTTCCTCGATCCGGCTTTTCCCCGCGTGCAGGCTCACTATCTTTGAGTCCAAGTGTTGCCACGTAGTCCTTCCCTCCCGGCTCACTCGTATGCCGGGGCGGATCTCTATCCCCTCACCCTCACGAAGCTTTCCTTGGAGAAGCGAGCCGCCCAAGACCCCGCCGACCAATTTTTCTGGCTTGGCGCCCGGATGATTAACGTCGAAGGAGCGGGCGACGTGCATCCGCGCGGGCTTCGAGAGGTCTCGCTTCGGGGTCGGGATGTGCTCCTCGATTGCTTGAATCAACTTATCGATATTCGCGCGGTGAATGGCGGATATCGGGATCACGGGAGCATCGGCGGCGAAGGTGCTTGAGAGGAACTCCTTGATCTGCTGGTAATTCTGCATCACTTTCTCTCGCGAGACGAGTTCGATTTTATTCTGCGCCACCACGACGTTGCGCACTCCAATGAGATTGAGGGCCATCAAGTGTTCTTTCGTTTGGGGCTGGGGGCAGGGCTCGTTCGCCGCTATCACGAGCATGGCTCCGTCCATGATCGCTGCACCCGAGATCATCGTGGCCATGAGCATCTCGTGCCCTGGAGCATCAACGAACGAGACGCGGCGAAGGAATTCCGTCTGGGCCCCGCAGAAAGGGCACTTCTCCTCGGTGCTGTACCGCTTGCACTCGGGACACCTCATGAACGAAGTATCTGCATATCCTAAACGAATCGAGATGCCCCGACGGATCTCCTCGCTGTGCACATCGGTCCAAATACCTGAAAGCGCTTCCGTAAGAGTGGTCTTCCCGTGATCGATATGTCCAACGAGGCCTATGTTAACGACTGCTTGAGTCATTTGGATACCTTGCTCAAATTTTCTGCTCACCAGATATAAAACGCGCAGGCTTCGACTAGAACGCGCGCGACGTTTTTACTGAAACATGTTAAAGCGTGACTCCTTACCTGTCGATTAGGTTGCCTTCGCCTCAGCTTCCTTTGGGAGCAAGAACTCCTCGATGGGCTTTTCCCCGCGTTTCACGATTTTCGCGTTGACCTGCACGATTGCATCGGAGATTCTCGAACCCCGAACTCGCTTTCGGCGGCGCTCCCCCCTCCTTCGCGGAGAAAATCCAGGGCCACCAGCCAGCAAGACGCTCGTTCGCCCCGGACCGTGGATATCCGAGCGCATGGGGAAGCCATCTTCGTCGGTGCCACCCGTGAGCTGGAGCTCGTAGCCCGGGAGCCCCACGACCGCTCCGTCGAACTTGTCCCCTATCCGGAGCCCGACCAGCTTTCGAGCATCCGGCTCACGAGCCTCGAGGGGATAGCCCTTGCCCGTTTCGGGATCAGCGACCACGACCTTGAAAACCATCACATCACTCCGTAATCATGAAACAGCTAAATTATCCCTTCACCAGTTCATAAGACTTTCTGGAGTTCTCGCTAGATCAGGAAAAACAGGTAATTAACTTTTTTCCGACTACATCACCCCATACGTCGGATCTTCACGCTGTTTAATCGCAATTATCTCATCCAACACCGCTAGCTCATCGCCCGAAAGCAGATCCCGTAGATTCCGCTTCAGGGCGATCACGTGCTCTCTTGGGACATCCGTGTATAAGACATCGTCCTCCTGAACGTTACGCCCGACCACCCCGCCCTCGATCGAAATCGCTAGCTCGTCCCCCAGCTTCGCCTCCTGCACCGATCGCTTCTCCTTTTGTAACTCGCGAATGATGCCGACCGAGCGCCCGTCCCTGCGCATGAGCGGATACTTTGGCCTGAGCACTCCCCCTAGCACGTCTACCCCAACAATTGCGGGGTGGCTACGCCTGAAAATATAACCAGGTTTCAGCGCGAACTTCCCTGGCCTGACATAAACCTCGAGACGCTTCGCCCGAATCTCCTCGCGCTTTTGTTTCGCCCAATCTTCGTAGCTTTCCAGGAGCTTGTAGATGACCTCATCATGCAACACGGATACATCCTCGCGCTTTGCCTCCGTCTGCGCATCGGGTAAAACTTTCACGTTGAATGCCAGCACCACTCCAAGAAGTGGATCACTCTTCACCACGCTCGCTGCCTCGACCACATCACGTCTTGAGACATCGCCAATATCTGCGCGGCGGATGGGTATGTCCTTCGCTTTGAGTTGACCTTCAAGCGCTTCAAGCGAGCCCAAAGCATCTGCCTTGAGCACGACCCCATTGACATCCGTGCTTATCCGAATGCGCTCCATCTCTTGCTGAAGCTCCTGCCAAAGTTTTTCCGCCTCTGATGTATCCTTGATCGCCCAGAGCGGGGCTCCGGCGACGACTCCCTCAAGATTGGGTGCTGCGACTTTAACTCCGGCCGCCGCGGACACTCGCTCGACCGGTTTGAACTTGTCTTCGGGATCACGAATCTCGTCGAGCGGCTTCGGCTGGAGTAGAGCGCGGACCTTCGAGATAATCACCTTGTCGAGCCCTCCGACGGCAAATGTATTCCCCTTGGTGAACGTGCCATCATACACGATAACGTCGATGGCCTTCCCCAGCCCGACCTCCTCTTTCACCTCAAGCACAGTCCCCCGCGCCGGACCCGTCACCTCAATCACCAACTCCTTTTCGAGAAATCGCTGCGCCAATCCAGCCAACATAGTAAGCACCTCGGGTACCCCTTCACCCGTCTTGGCGCTTGCCGGGACGATGCTAACTTGCTTTCGAAAATCACTCACTCGGTCGAAGCGTTCGGCTTCAAAGCCCAGCTCGTGGAGTTTGCCGACCAGCTCGTAAATCTTGTCGTCGAGCGCGCCCTGCACCTCGACGCGCTGGCGGGCGAACGAGTCAAGAAAGCATGCTTTGGGAGAGGGCTGCCACCACGGCAAAAGATCGATTTTGTTCGCGACAAGCATGAAGGGAGTTTTGTACGATTTCAAAATCGTCAGCGATTCAAGCGTCTGGGGCATGAAGCCTTCGTTGATGTCGACGACCAAAGCAGCGAGGTCGGCGAGCGCCCCTCCGCGGCGGCGCAGGTTAGTAAAGGCCTCGTGCCCGGGGGTGTCAATAAAAAGCAACCCGGGGAGAGTCATCTTTATTTTGAACTCCTCGAGAAGAGCACCACAAATTTGTTTGATGGTTTCCGCTGGGACTTCGGTCGCCCCTATGTGCTGAGAAATTCCACCTGACTCTCTGGCCGCGACTGCCGTGCCCCTGATGCTGTCTAACAATAAGGTCTTGCCGTGATCGACGTGCCCAAGCACCGAAATTATGGGCTGGCGGACTTTTCTCCCGACCATCTTCATCGCCTCGTTTTTAACATGCACTTGCTTTTGATTTAAACTGAGGCGCTTTGATGCACCCATTTTGAAAAAAATTAATTCTCGGGGCTAAGGCTACAATAGGAGGATATTTACCAAATGAACTCAGAAAGTATTTAAAGAATGTCGAAACTTACTAAATGTGCTTATTATGGAGAAACAACAAGAAATTCCAAAAAAGAAACCCAAGGTTCCGATCGGTCTTCCGGTTGTTGTTTGTCCAGAATGCTACAAACCAATGGAAATCGTGGGGAAAGTAGACGTCGAAAAAAAAGAGATGGCCCTTTTCAAAAAACGAACTAGATTAGTCCCACACATTGAATTTCGCTGCCCCGATTGTGGAATGGAATGGAGGGAGTCACTCGAACGAAGAGGGGGAGGATGTTTTATCGCAACGGCGACTTTTGGGACTCCTATGGCACATGAGGTAAACATACTCAGGAAATTCAGGGATCTGCGGCGTGTCGTGAGAATTCTATTGATTCCTATCGTGAAGCTATTCAATTTGATCTATGGGAAACACTAAGAGGGCAAGTTTCTTATCGGCTATTCTCGAAACAAATGGGAGCTACAAATATCAAAAGTTAAAATTACCTTTATCCTAAGTAAATAGGCAATGCTTCATTGTCTTCTTGTTGGTAGAGGGGTGTTTCGTATAACATATTCTCAAAGGCTCCTAGTGGGGGAGGTTCAATCTTGACTACTTCTGCTTCCGCATATTCGATTCCAGCCAATTCGCAAGCTTGCTTGATTGTGTCTTCCACATCTCCAAGTTTGTCCACAAGCCCAAGCTCGAAGGATTTATTGCCGTTGAACCACCCTCCCTCAACCAGGACATACCAAGGATTCTCGATGTTCTCCTCCACGTTCTCGATTTTCTCCCTCATAAGCTCAGTTTCTTCTATCACTATGTTGAAGAATGAATTTTTGGCCTCCTCGACTTTAAGCCTCAAAAATCCCCGCTCGTTTTCGTCTAGAACTCCATCCTCCCAGAGGGTTTTGAATTTCCCGGAAGAAATAGCAGTAATCTCCTCAACATTTTCCGGCTCCACAGGAACTGGCTCGCCAAGCTCTATGTACACTCCGATGCTTCCAACTTCGGAAAATGGATGCGCAACTATCATATCGG
The DNA here is from genome assembly GCA_001515185.1 of Hadesarchaea archaeon DG-33. Taxonomy (GTDB): domain Archaea; phylum Hadarchaeota; class Hadarchaeia; order Hadarchaeales; family Hadarchaeaceae; genus DG-33. Next base: position 8,502 of record LQHI01000021.1, read on the forward strand.
CTCCCAAAGAGACCAAGTATGAACCAGATGCCGCTGCCCCTCTAACAAACGCTACAACTGGCTTTTCAAAACGCTTGACCATCGAATACATCTCGTAACTAGCTGTTGCATACCCCCCAGGCGAATCCACGACTAAAACAACAGCCTTAATACTAGTATCTCTCCTGGCATTCTCAAGTGATCTCTGAAGTTCCCCAGTAGTGGTATAAAATATGGATTCTTCGCCAGTTATGAGTTCACCTCGTAGTTCGATGACGGCTATCTTATTTTTTTTGGGAAGTGCGGGCAGACCTAAAGCCCAGAATATCGAAATTACGGCTACCGATAGAACTATGATCCCAACTATGATCTTTAGTCTTCTACCTACCGCCTTTTTACTTTCCCGTAAAATTTTCCTTTGCTTTCTCGTATTATCAGCCCCTCTTATTTTTCCTCT
>LQHI01000022.1 GCA_001515185.1 Hadesarchaea archaeon DG-33
AAATATGTGTCAAAAACAGCCCCCATTTTTCCCTTCAAGTTGAGTTTCCCAAGTTTATCGATAAACTTCTTGATACCTCTGGTTGGTCCGCCTAAATGATTCGGAGAACCCACCAAAATCGCGTCATAATCGGGGATCTCGTTGAGGTCAACTTTTTTGAGTTCACTGAGGGCTGTTTCTATCCCTTTAACTTTTTTCAGCCCCTCTATGATTGTTTCCGCTACAAATTTAGTGTTACCGTACTTTGTTTCATAAACGACAATAACTTTCGCCAATACATTTACCTCCTACATTAAAATTTTACATTACAATATACAATAACATTCTCATTGAATTTAAAATCTTGCGTAAAAAAAATGAAAATTTTGCGTTGAAAAGATGTTTTTTTGTGTTAAAAAGGTTTTTTTTGTGTTGAATAGGTAAAAATTTATAATCTTGGACACCCCAATATTAATCTGCTGGATGTGAGGGGAGAGTGGCTTTGCGCCGTAGCAGATTCGAAATTATTGGAGAGATTCTTTCTCTTGCCACAAACGGTGCTAAAAAAACCTCAATCGTTTATCGTGCCAATTTAAACTTTAATGTTGTCAACAGATACCTGGATTTACTCATTCAAGAGGGCTTGGTAAGTCCCGCCGCAGGCTCATCGGGGAAATTTAAAATCACGAAAAAGGGACTTGAGTTCATGGAAGCGTATAAAAACTTAAAGACTGTAGCGAAGAACCTATAGACTACGCTTTCGTTTCTCGACTGGCAATGTGAGAAAATTAGAGCCCGAATCAGTTATTTGCACACGTTTTATGATGAGGCCGGTTTGTGTGAGGAAATCCAAGACCTCATCCAACTTGTCATCGTGCAAGTCAACCGCCTCCGCGACCTCCTTAACATTGCGCGGCTTGCCTGTCTTCAATAATTCCAAAATCTTATCGGCAACATCGGCGCCCGTACGTCTAGTTGGCGCTTGTTTACGTGTCATCCTGCTCGACCAACCTGATTCCTTTCCAAATTTCACACATATTCTCAGTTGTAACGAAGGCATATATAGATTATTCAAAAATTATATAAATTAACCTCGGAAATTGAATTTCTATACCTCGTTACTGAGTTGAGTTTCTGAACAAAAAATAGATTTGAGCGGTAAATCTAAATAGTTGCAACACCAAAATTTTTGTTGGAGTAATGTTCGGTAGGCTCAAAAATGAGTGGAGCCAAGAAATTTTGGAAAGTGGTTGAAAACAGCAGATTGTTTCGCCCGCCTAGAACTTTCTGGAAAGATATCAAAAAAAGCAGATTGTTTCGCCTCACTAGAACCGGCCTTATAATTTTGCTTGCTTTTTTCGTAATATTAAGTTTGACAGCAATAATAGGCGTATCTTCTGCTCATTTGCTTCCCGTCGAGGAGGAAAATGTTATCACATTATCCGAATATCAACACTTGGGTGAATATGATTACATCGCTGAACTCAAGCCTAATGAAATCTACGATAATCAATTAACGCTGGGTCCTGGTGAGGGAATTCTCTACTTCAACATAGTCGAGAACGTGGCGGTCACTTTTCATTACACTTTTATTTGCGATTGCCCGGCTAGCATCACAACTGAATATTTGGTAGGCATGGATCTGGAATCACCGGGGAAATGGATAAAACACCTCACCATGGCCCCACAGAACTCGGTCAGCTCTAACGGGGAGAGGTTGGAGTTCTCGACCGAACTTTTCATCACCGTCCCTTGGTTTGAGGAACTGAGAACGATAATCGACACCGAGACCGGGACCTCGTCATATACGTACAACCTGCGGGTTAAACCCGAGATCCATACGGTAGCTGAGACCGACGTAGGAACAATCGACGAATCCATCGTCCCGGAGTTGATGATGAGTTTCAAATACGGGGGCGACGAAGGCAACCAAATTGTGATGAGCGGCTTGGAGAATAGTATCCCGGGCGCAATTCAAAGGACCGAAACGACTTATTATGGAGAGGTTTTGGCCTACAGGGGCATCTTTTACGTGGTGTCCGCAGTGGCGTTCGTGGGCTTAATTGGCACAGCATGGGGTTTTATGAGAAATAGATCTAAGAGCCCCGAGAAACTGGCGGAGAAAATCATCGAGCCATTCAAAGAAGCCGTCGTTGAGGTGGCTGAGGAACCATCGTATACGAAGCGAGGGGCGACAATAGCGATGAAGTCTCTAGAGGATCTCGTCTCCTTGGCTGAAGGTTTGGGCAAGCCTGTTCTTTACTTGAAAAAACCTCCACACACTCTAAGTGCAGAGCAGGTAAACATCTTCTATGTGCTCGACGACATGACAAGATATGAATACAGTTTCAAGTTGTCGAACAAGTCAGATCCGAAGGCCTGAAATATCAGTTTGTTACTGAAATGAGTTTCTAAATAACATTTCTGAACCCAATTTCTTACTCCCTTATTCGAACTCCGAGGAAAAATTCAACGCGAGTGCCGAAGGGAGGCACTCGTGTTGTAACCTTGGAGCACGTTAAACAAGCCGGGTTCGGGGGACTAAAAAGGGAGCCCCCGTTAAAGGGAGGCGAAAGCCGACCGATGATAGCCCAAGAAAAAAGGAAAAAGGTGATGGAAGATGAGGAAAGCTATGGGAATGCTAGTTTCCTTAATGGTTGCACTCTCAATGACTGGAGTTGCTGTGGCCCACTGGAGCGACGAGATATATGTCGAAGGCACGGTGGAGATGGGTAGCGTAACCGTAGGATGGTACTCCGTAGAATGCTGGGAAGACGATGAGCCATGCGGCAAAGATGTGGGAAGCATAGATTGCTGGCTGGAGGACGAGGAAACAGACGTCCACACGGAGAAGACCATCTATAAGACGCTTGTCATCGTGATCTCCAACGTATACCCGTGCTGGATGGGCCACGTAGAAGCTGCCATAAATAATGCGGGGACCATACCAGTAGACCTAGTAGACATTATAATCGACGGAGAAATGCCACCGGAAGATGAGGTCAACATCTGGGTTGATTGTGATTGGCCCGATTACCCACAACTCGATCCTTGCAATACTGCTATAATACGCGCAGACATCCACGTGAAACAGGATGCACCGGAATGCACAACGTATGAGTTCTCCGTTACACTGGTCTTCAACCAATGGGGTTGCGAGATGGCATAGGCGAACCAACGCCACATTTCTTTAAAAGAGGGGATAAGGTATGCGTGCATCCGAAAAAATAATCACATTACCGGTACTGATATTGATAACCCTTTCAATGACTGGAGTTGCGTTCGCCCACTGGAGTGACGAGATCTACGTCGAAGGCACGGTGGAGATGGGCAGTTGCACCCTGGCATTCGATTGGTTTGAACCCCCGATCTGCCTCGAGTTCCACGAACAGTATCCAGGTGGTCCATTAGCACCGGGAGAGCTTTGTGGCAAAGATGTGGGACACACGGAATGCTGGTACGAAGATGTGATAGAAGATCCCCACACGGAGAAGTGGGGGTATGAAACGATGGTCGTCGAGATCCACAACGCTTACCCATGCTATAGGGTTCACTGTATTTTCGTTGTTCGCAACATCGGAACTATACCAATCACCATAATGGGGTACACCGCAACAGACCCAGATGGAATGCTTACATGGGATCCTGATTTGGAAGCTCTTGTAGACGATGAAGGTAACCCAGTGATACATATATGGCACACGAACCTCGTAGGAGAACAAATTGACCCGTGCAATACTGAGAAGGCAGAATTCGACTTCCACATTGCGCAGGACGCAGAAGAGTGCCATACCTACCGCTTCGAGATTGAGTTAGTCTACAACCAGTGGGAACACTTGGACTAAAGAAATCCAGCGAATAATCTCCAAATTCCCTTTTTTCTTTTTTTTACTCTAATACCATTCCAAAAAATCAAGGTCGGGTGGAAGATTGCGTGATGAAGACGCACCGAAAGCCTCCAGATATAAGGTGGAGGATAAGCATGTCACGTAAAGTAATTTTCATCTTAATCATGCTTTTAGCCATATACGGGCTCTTAAGCAATTTTCACCCCGGCGGGTTGATGGCCTATATCTTCCCCTCAGCTTGCTGGGCCCTACTAGCCCTCGCGACGGTATGGGCTTGTGGCCTCCAAAGGATAAGGTCATGGTTCGACAAGCGAGTGACCATCGTGGCAGCGCTCGTGGCGATCTTTTACGTAATCATCTACATGGACATTGGCCTTTTCACGGGCTTCGGAAGGAGCCCCTTATCGTTCACGCCCGAGGCTCTGACGGTCAACTTAATTTTGGTTTCATCAACCCTTCTCGGAATGGAACTCTCTAGAGCATACCTCATAAAAAGTTTCGGACGGAGGAGGCCGTTTCTAACAATCGGGCTGGTAACCCTTCTTTACTCCTCCATAAGTGCGTCCATACTCGGGCTCCTGAGCTTTAGCGACCCCTTGGCGTTAACTAAATTTTTGGGTACCGGGCTTCTGCCAGTCATCGCGGTAAACTTTGTGGCTTCTTACCTCGCCTTCATAGGCGGACCTATCGCCTCTCTAGCTTATCGCGCTCCACTTATGGCCATTATGTGGTTTGCGCCCATTCTGCCGAACCTCTCCTGGGGTATTGAAGCCCTTTTAGGCGTTATGGCCCCAACCATGAGCTTCTTGGTGATCAACCAGTTCATCCCCACGGCCACCCTGAGGAGATCAGGCCTACCTGTCGAAACCAAGGGGCTCGGTAGGAACAGGAGATCCTCCCTGCGGGGATGGATGGTAGTGTCCGTCTTCTGCGTCCTAGTCGTGTGGACTTCAACAGGACTCTTGGGAATCCAGCCGACTACGATGATAAGCGGGAGCATGAGGCCGACAATGGACGTCGGGGACGTAGCGATCGTTCTAGATGCGCCAGCCGACTCGATCCAGACAGGGGATATAATCCAGTTCTGGAGGGACGGGGAGATGGTTATCCATCGGGTGGTCGAAGTCAGCGACGCAGAAACCGGAAAGCTCTTCGTGACTAAAGGCGATGCCAACCGAGAACCGGACGCAGCGCTCGTGTACCCAGGCCAAGTGAGGGGCAAGGTTGTTCTGAACATACCTAAGGTGGGGTGGGCTGTGATAGCCATCAGGGACTTCTTCAACAGCTTGTGGTCGTTCTTTTCGGCTCATCCCGCGCTAACAGTGTTGGCAATCATTTCAGGGGCTTTCATCTTCTATGTGCTTCGCTCTTACAAAAATCGGCCGGTCAAGAGTTGGAAGGGCTTGAGGTGGAGCAGGAAGAGTCTGAGCGGCCAAAAGTTCATCATCCCACTCAGCTCGGTTTTGATAGTGATGGCAATAACAGGGCTCGCCTATTCCCATTGGAGCGACACCATCTACATAAGCGGCACCATTAAAACGGGCCATTGGCGCGCTATAATAGACTCTTACAAAGTCCTCAGCCCGTATGATGATGATCTCATAACAAAACAACTATCGGCCGACAACCGCACGCTCCAGATCTCGTCCGATAACGTGTTTTCAAGCTGGTACGCTTGGGTTGGATTAAAGATTCACAACACGGGGACCGTACCGGTCAAGGTAAAGTCACCTACTTATGGATTTGATCCTGATAACGTCGAGAACAGCTTCGAAATAGAGACATATTTCTATGGCCCCTACACCGGAGGGGCAATCCCAAAGGAGGTTTGGGCGCATGCAAAAGTAAAGACTCTTCCTGTCCTCCCCTCTGACCCCCCTCCGATAATCGATCCGTGCCAGCACGCAATCGTTTGGATAAAGCTGCATAGTGTCGACAATCTCGGAGCGGTTCAAATATCCATCACGGTAACCAACGAGCTGGCAGTTTAAATTTGGGGGTATAAATGGTGGAAAGGAAAAAACTTTTGGAAAATTCCAGAAAAATCATTGAAAAAAGTGCAGCTGATCTAGATCAAGCACGAAAGGAAAATCGGTCCCGACTGATATTAATGCGCAGGAAGGGTATACTGACCGAGCTGAAAGAAGAGCTTAAGAATATAAAACAAGAAAATCTGGAACAAATGCTGAAAGCATTAGAAGTACCTTAAACTTGCCAAGCAAAAAATTCATAAAAATAATAGAAACTAACTAAACTCACCTCAATCAAACTCATCTTGAAGTTTGTTAAACATCAATTTAGACAGGCAAGATTTGGATTTATCAAATAAATTATCCAGTTTTGTAAATGATTTGCTTCTTCGCCCCGCCCTTCCTGATCTCATGAAGCCCTTCGCTGGCCAAGCGCGCCGCTAGCTCAGCTGTTCGAGCAGCGCCTACGCCTGCCTTGAGATCGACCCCCACCTCACTCTTGACCTTGGAGAAGACAGAAGTCAGCTCGCTTAGATTTAGGCCATTCGATGGGGCCATGAAGTTGTCTCCACCTGTGTAAAACACCAATGCATTCCTTTGTATCAGCGCCGACATGAGCGAGAGGTAAGTTCGTTGGAGCCGGAGGTGAGTGTCGTATATAGGCTTGCTGTCTGTGAACAGCGCTGAATGGTTCACATCCATGTGGGCGAGTTGCACCCAATTTTCATCGGGTGAATTCACACAAGCACCGACAAGCGCTCCACTTCGCTTTGCGGATCTGCTGCTTCCAGCGTGCTGTAGGGCGATGGTCGCCTGAACCTGCGCCTCGTAGGACGTGGGGGCTGTGCCCACGCTCATGCTCACGGTCACCGGAAATTTTTCGTTCACAGCTTTTTGGATGGCAAGATGCTCATCGAGTGAAATTCCATTCGTTATCGCTAGCATGTTATCGAGCCTCGTCTGGAACGCTAGACCCTTATAAGAAGCAAACTGCCGTTCAAGCTCTGCAAATAGCTCAGCCTGTAGCGTTTGTAACTCTGCCTCCCCGTGGGGCTCTGGCGTAATGGTCCACGGGCCGTAATTGTCAATCTGCACGAGCGTCAGTTGGATTTTCTTCATAAACACCCTCTGATTTTATTGCACAAAAGTATAATAAAAATTGATATCATGCGTGTGTACTGCGAAAACTATGGCTGCACGATGAACCGAGGCGACGCCGAACTCATGTTGGGACAGCTCGCTGCAGCTGGGCACGAAGTGGTCCAGAACCCGGGCAAAGCTGACGCAATAATTGTCAACACATGCGCCGTGAAGGGAACAACTCACCGAAGAATGCTGCGCCGCTTGAAAGAGCTCCGAAACTCGGACGAGAAGCGCGTAGTCGTGGCTGGCTGTTTGCCGCTCATCGATTTGGCATCGATTGAACAGATTGGGGTCTTTGCCGGCATTGTCTCATGTCGGTCCGTTGGTGAAATGGCTGAGGTCTTCGAACGTATAGCGCGTGAAGAACAAAATGTTCGAACACTAGCCGATCATGCCCAAGCTTCGCTCGAGCGATGTGAGCGCGATAGTAGCGATTTGCGAGGGCTGCACCTCGAATTGCAGCTACTGCTCGGTCAAGTTCGCACGGGGCAAACTACACAGCTTCGATGCTCGATCAATCCTCAGCGAGGTGGGGGCTGCAATCAATGCTGGCTATCGCGAAATCTTGCTCACAGCTCAAGATACAGCCGCCTACGGCTTAGACGCTGGGGTAAACCTACCTGAATTGCTCAATTTGATCACCTCGCTCGAGGGCAAGTTTAAAATCCGCATCGGGATGATGAACCCGCGAAACGTGAAACCGATTTTACCTGAGCTCCTTGATGCCTACGATAACG
>LQHI01000023.1 GCA_001515185.1 Hadesarchaea archaeon DG-33
CCTAATTTTTTTTCTTGCATTCAATTTAGATAGGAAAGAGAATATTTAAATCTTCCTAGTTTGGCGAGTTTAATTTTTGCGCAGACTAAAACAATTTTCGGCAAAAAACGAATTATTGTGCAAATCCACAGCAAAGGAAAGCTTGAAAAGGTAGTAGAGAATTAGAATAACGGAAAGTTTCAGGGGGAGAAGAGTGAAATACATCGTCATAGTCGGGGACGGGATGGCAGACTACCCTCTCGAAAAGCTGGGTGGTAAGACACCTTTAGAGGTCGCCGACAAGCCGAACATAGACTCTATCGCATTCAAAGGAAAAATGGGAATTTTGAAAACAGTCCCTGATGGCATGGTTCCCGGTTCAGATGTGGCGAATCTATCTATTTTGGGCTACGACCCTAGGAAGTATTACACTGGAAGAGGACCCTTAGAAGCGGGCAGTATGGGGGTTAAGCTCGGGGACGAGGATACCGCTTTCAGGTGTAATTTAATCACCGAGAAAGACGGAAGGGTTTTCGATTATTCTGCTGGGCATATTTCTACCGAGGAAGCCATAGAATTAATCGAAGAAATGAAAAAATTCAAAATTGGGGAGTTTTACACGGGCGTTAGCTATAGGCATCTATTTGTTATGCGGAACTGCAACCCGAAAATCCAAACTACCCCCCCACATGACATCGTTGGAAAGCTCATCTCAGATTATTTGATAAAACCCCGGGATAGCGAAATAGCGCAGAAGCTTAACCAGTTCATGATGGCGTCCAAGGATGCTCTCTCGAAGCATCTAGTAAATATCGCGAGGGTTAAACAGGGCAAAAACCCAGCGAATATGATATGGTTATGGAGCAATGGAAAAAAGCCAAAACTGGAGAAAATAAAAGAGAAATATGGACTCAGCGCAGCGATGATTTCTGCGGTCCCACTGATAAACGGCATCGGAGTTTACACCGGGATGAAAATCGTCAAAGTGCCCGGCGCAACTGGGTATTACGATACAAATTATGAAGGAAAAGCGGAGTATGCGCTTAATGCAATCGAGAGCAACGACTTCGTTTACGTACATGTGGAGGCACCGGACGAGGCCGGGCATGGGGGAGACTTAGAGATGAAAATAAAGGCCATAGAAGATTTGGACAAGAGATTAGTGGGCAGAATTTTGGATGTCGCAGAGGAATGCAAAATAGCTATATTGCCAGATCATCCGACTCCAATCAAAGTCCGAATGCACGTCTCTGACCCCGTTCCATTCGCGATTTATGCGCCTCACTTAAGTGGGGATAAGCTCAGATTTGACGAATCTTCAGCTAAAATGGGCTCGCTAGGGTTCATCGTCGGGGAGGAGTTCATGAGGTTGCTCCTCACCATCTAGAACGGATCATCAAACTTCTTTCAGGACTTGCTTATTACCGCTTCTGATATAGCCTCAGCCATTTCTCTCGTACCCACAGCTGAAGGATCACCGGGGTCCTCCTTCATGTCGTAGGTTACGTGCTTGCCCTCAGCGATTACCTTGGCTACGGCGCCTTCCAGTTTTTGCGCAGCGCTTTCTTCTCCCAAATAGCGCAACATCATTACCCCTGAAAGAATCGCGGCCGTAGGGTTCACCTTGTTTAGCCCAGCATATTTAGGGGCGCTACCGTGCGTCGGTTCAAAAACAGCTATTTTATCACCGATGTTTCCTCCGGGTGCAACGCCTAGCCCACCAACCAAGCCAGCACAAAGATCAGAAATTATATCTCCGTACAAGTTTGGTGCCACTATCACATCGTATAATGTAGGCTTCTGCACAAGCTGCATACACATGTTGTCAACAATCCGCTCTCCGAATGATATTTCGGGGAACTCCTGTGCTACCTTGTGAGCAGCCTCCAGAAAAATGCCATCCGAATATTTCATTATGTTAGCTTTGTGCACGGCTGTAACTTTTTTACGCCCATTTTTACGTGCGTATTTGAAAGCGAAACGCACGATACGCTCGGAGGCAAAGCGAGAAATCGGTTTTAAACTTATCCCTGCATCATGCCTTATTTCTACTTTTTTCTTTTCTTTCACAAACTCGGTAAATTCCTCCGTTTCTGAAAGTCCCTCGGCAAATTCTATCCCCGCGTAGAGGTCTTCAGTGTTCTCCCTCACGACTACGAGGTCGATGTTGACATACTTTGATCGCACTCCCGGATACCACTTACAAGGTCTCAGGCATGCGTACAAATCGAGCGCCTTCCTCAGGGCTACATTGACGCTGCGGAATCCGGAGCCTACGGGCGTGGTTATCGGCCCTTTCAGGGCAACTTTATTCTTACGGATAGACCGGAGGACTTCTTCAGGCAGAGGGGTGCCATACTTTTTTATGACCCCTGCCCCCGCTTCCATTTCTTCCCATTTGATTGGGGCACCTGTAGCCTTGATGCACTTTTTCGCCGCTTCAATTACCTCTGGGCCCACCCCGTCACCAGGGATTAAAGTGACCTTATGCATGCGATGCCCCTATTCTATTTTAAAGCCGGCCTTCTGCGCGTACTGCTTGAATTCATCGTCTCTTATCGGATATCTCCTCTCCCCTGTGACGAATTTATTTTTAAGAAGTTCTACAATTTCTGCTAGCCTAGGATCGTCTTCCTCAATTTTTTGGCCCGTCAATTCCTCCAGTTTGAGTCTTACGCCATGTTTTCCCGATCTCTTCCCGACCACTATCGTTCGCGTCTGACCGACGAGTTCCGGCGGAAATGGCTCGTAGGTCAGCGGCAGAGCCATCAGCCCATGGATGTGTATCCCCGACTCGTGGGCGAATGCGGCATCACCAACTATCGCCTTGTTCAGGGGCAGTTGATACTTGAGAGACGAGGCGAGAAAAATTGCCAGCTCCCGCAATGGCTGCAAGTTCCACTTCTTGATATCGTAGTGCATGTAGCAGTTCAGAATGATTTTCTCGGTCTCAGCATTTCCAGCTCGATCCCCAATACCGAGGAAAGTGGTGCTCGCGTACACTTTGTCAAACAAACCAGACGCTGCCCTGATTGCGGCCATTGTGTTCTCGACCGCGTTGCCAAAGTCATCGTGCGCATGTATTTCCACGTTTGGAATCTTTGTATCCTTCTTTATTTGCCGGATCTTGGCTGGGATTCCATTCGGCAGGGTGGCAGACGGATCGGATAAGCCGCATCCGATGGTATCACATATCCGGTAAACACTCGCCCCAGCGTCGGCCACAGCATTTATGAAGGCCTTCTCGAACTTCCAATCTGCTCGGGTGCTGTCCTCGCCATGGACGAATACCGTAAGTCCATGTTCGACTGCGTACGCTACGGTGTCGACTACTCGTTCGATGAACTCCTGAAGCGATTTGTCAGTCCACTTCTCGAAGTGTATGTATGAGACCGGGTGAGAAACACCAACTTGCTTGAAGTCGAACTTCAGCGCTAGGTCAACATCAGCCCTAGTCGCCCTGCACCAAGCAGCCAGCATTTTTTCGAGTCCCTCATCCTGCATGAGCTTTATCGCCTCCTGGTCAGAATTGGTATAGGTGAGCACCTCGAGTCTTTCCACGCCTGTGTCTCTGAGCATGCATGCTATACGACATGTATCGGCGGAACGCGGGTTAACGAGTCCCGCCATCTGCAACCCCTCCCGCAAGGTGGTGTCATCTATAATCACATCGAGATTGAGTGGTTGCGGTTTGTATACTATCTTCCTCAACTTTTCCCACTTCTCAGGGGCGAACTCCAGTGGGGAGAAATCTCTTATTTTCCCCAACTGTTCCCTTTTGGCCTTTTCCATCTCGTCGAAATTCATATTTAACCCTGCTTTTTTGGGTTTTTACATATATAAAGCTTTTCTTTACATAAGTAAAGTACTAAAAATTAGGGGGTTGGAAGTGTCTAGAGAAACCCAGACCCTCAACGTGAATCTTTCCAGGACCCCCGAGTTTCCCCTCTACTTCAAATTTGACGCCGATGATTTGTTCGACGAGCGAGATGTTTGTGAGGGTGTGGGAGGTCAGTTCGGTGCTGGTTATGTCTGAACTACCATCTGCGAGCGCCATGTATGGGATGAGCTGATCAGTAAGATAGCGGTCCACCACGCAACCAGTATCCAGCTGCCTAGCTAAGCTCTCAGCTGCCTCCCTACCCACTTGCTCGGCCGGTTTCCCGGGCCTCCCCAAGGAACTGGCCCCCAAGATTGCGCCGCGTTCTGTCTCAGCCCACAGCACGATTCCAGCTCCGGGACCGAGGTGAGGATCACGCGCTGGTCCGTAGGATTCGGCTTTGATGTCGACCTTGGAGTAGCCAGCTTTGATCAACAACATGCTTGCTGCGTGAGCCATGCGAGTTGCGATGTGAGCCGGTAAGCGAACGCAGTGAGCCACGCCAGCGATGCGAACCACCTTTCCAAGTTCCGTTAACTTGAGCGCTTGCAGTTTTTCGACAGGTTCGATGTGGGCACGCACGACCCCTCCGCCTCGTGGGTAATGCCCCCTGCGAACGCATTCGGCTTCACCTCGATATCCCATCTTACGCAGTATAGGCAGGGTGACATTTTTTAGAAAGTCGATGGGGATCGCCATCGGGTTGTCGGTTCCGCCGGTGATCTCAACCTCTACAGGGTCGCTAGCGAAAGCTGCGACTGGCATCAAGATTTGCAGAATTAGCGTGGTGCTGCCTGCTGTTCCTATATCGACCCGATACTTCCCCCCCTCTATGACGCTAGGTTCGAATGTAAGCTCAGTTGAATTGAGCCTCAACCCATCGATTCGAGCATTCGCGAGCTCTGTAAGCGCTTCGACACCCCGTAGATGTTGGGGCTGGAGCCCGGGCTTCGTCCGTCTCGCGCGGATGTTGTAAATGTGGATGGGATTTCGGCTAACCGCACTCAACGCTAACGCCGTGCGAAGTACCGCTCCTCCGCCCTCGCCGATTGAACCATCAACCTCAATCATCAGCAGAAGTTAGGTCCTCCAGATATAAGAATTGAAAACGATAATTGTTCGATCCCATGTCGGAATTTCAATCCCGCGTCCTGAAGTTGGTTTCGATGGTCCCGCGAGGTAAGGTGACGACTTACAAGGAGCTAGCTCTAGCCCTAGGCAGACCCCGTACTTGCAGGGCGGTGGGGAACGCTTTGGCGAGAAACCCTAATCCGGTAATAATTCCTTGCCATCGGGTGGTGAGGTCGGATGGTAAAATTGGAGGTTACAAATTTGGTGAAAGGAAGAAGGCGAAACTGCTCTTAATGGAGGGGGTCATGATTAAAAATGGAAAGGTCTATCTCCAAAATTTTCTTACAAAGCTACCAAAAAGCCGTTAAAATTGATGTTGCGCCAGTGTTCAGGCCGATAACTGAATATCTAAGTTTTTGTTTTACCGACGTACCTGTAGACGCGGCTTGGCTTTCCCCTACCGCCGAGCCCGTTCGCCGCGAGTTTCGTCTGCTCGGTCGGCTGTACCAACTCTTGCTCAACCAGTTTCTGGACCGTGCGCCAAATAGTGATTTTTGACGTTTTTGTCAGTTTCATGAGTTCGGGTATGGTGAACTCCTCCAGCTTCATTATATGTCCAACTATCTCCACATCTCTTACTGTCATGTCGTGCAGACCGTGCTCCAGCAACGTTGATGTTGCGCTACCCCGCATCTCTTGGTACCCCGCCCAAACAGCAAAGACCATAACCCCCATCGAGATACCAATGCCCGCTGCGATTGGCCAGGCATTGACCGGCTTTGTCTCCGTAGTCGTCGTGCTGGAAACTGTAACCGGTTCCCCAGTTGCTTGTGCCTGTTCATAGGCGTTTGTTGGCACGCTTATCTTAGATATCATAGGGCTAAACCCTTCAGATGGTGAAAAGCCTGTTGCCGGATCAGGGGCACGGCCGCCATAATACTTTAGAACCACAGTGCTTTCAAGAAATTCTACATTCTCTACATCATATCGTACATCGTCTATGGATACCTGTTCTCCAGAGTTCTCGATAATTACAGTTTGGGTTGATGTGATGAAGTATCCTTCACCATAGAAATGGTCAAGGACAACGTAGGACGTTATAGTAGCCACTCCCAGCACCACCAAAGCCATCATCATGCCGAAGAAACGGCCGCGCATACCCGGCACCGCATAAAGTATCGTTTTTGAAACTTAATAAATTATGTTTCTTTTATGAAACTTAATTTAAATTCAAGATTTGACCATTTTTAATTGGTGAAACAAATTGAAGCGCCGAATTTTGCCCGCGTGGGGACGGTATTTAGTTGAAGAAAAAAGGGCTGAATTACCGTTAGTGACGATTGTCCTGATTGGGGCTACTCTCGCAACTTTGGCCATTCCAATTTTCATCACCACGCTGGGGCCGGGCCAAATTTCTGGATATCAACTAAAAAAATTTTCATCATATGGTGAACTGGAATATTTTGTGAGGACCAATGTTAGCAATTATGTATATTACGAATCTTTTCTTAATCGAAATGTTTCTATACCGCTTCCAGCATCAAGCAAAAGTTACGGTCGTGGCGACGAAACTGGGGTAGACTATTCCACAACAAATATCCAAGTAGAAGGGGTCGATGAAGCGGACATCGTGAAAAGCGATGGAAAATACATTTATGTCGTTTCCGGGAACAAGGTCGTCATCATCGACGCATACCCCGCCGAAGGTGCTAGAATCCTTTCTGAAATAGAGACTAACGAAAGTCCGATCGAACTATTCATAAATGAGGATAAACTTGTCATGTTGGGATGGACGTTTATCAAAGTTTACGATGTTTCAAACAGGGGGGACCCTTTCCTAACAAGAGACGTTTCTTTCGATGGCCAATATTTCGATTCGAGAATGGTGGGGAACCACGTTTATGTAATAATAAATTCACCAGCAATTTATGATAATAAAATAATTCTGCCCCAAATTTCTTCCAATTGCATTACCAAAACAGTCCCAGCGACTGAAATTTATTATTTTGAAAATACTCACGATTATTCGTACGGGTTCACGACCATAATGGCGATAAATGCGCAAGATGATGGGGCGGATGTAACAAGCGAAACGTTCCTCATCGGCGCAACCCAGAACATTTTCGTTTCCTCAAACAACATTTACATAACCTACACAGATTACGGGGTATATCCGCTGATGGAGCGCTCAAGCGAAACAAGCGACCCGGAGACGGAAACAACAATTGTTCACAAAATATCAATATCCGATGGAACAATCGA
>LQHI01000024.1 GCA_001515185.1 Hadesarchaea archaeon DG-33
ATTTAATTTACACCACGCCGCAAAGGGCGATAATTTACCTTCAAAACCCAATGGTCGGAAAGCCAAAAGAAGTCGTCGACGATTTGCCGGCCGTCGTGAAACGAGACATGATTGTAGTCAGAGATATAGCCGATCTTAAGAAGAAAAAATTTAAACAAGCAATCCTTATCTTGGACAAGTATTCTGATATTGTAAAGTTTGTTGATGATTTAATCGATTTAGAATGCCTTCAGATCCCAAATAGAGCCTTCAGCGTTTATGTCGGGGGAGATGAAAAATGCAGCGTGATCGAAAATGATTTTGCAGTCCCTATTGTTGGCTCAAGAAAACTGCTGAAGATAGAAAATCGTGGGGAAATAGAGAAGGATTACTATTGGTTTGCCCAACAGGCGGGGATACCCACCCCAAAATCTTTCGAAGTTGAGATAAAAAAAGACGAGATAAAATTTAAGAAAAAAATTGAACAGCCGATGATTTTAAAAACCGAATTTAAACACAGGCAATTCGAAAGATCCTTTATTTTTGCCGCCAATTCAGATGATCTAGAACAAAAAGTCAAAAGAGAAGTTGAAATCGGAAATATAGATGAAGATGGTTTGAAAATAGCAAGAATTGAAGAATACGTTCCTGGCCCCCATGCCAATTTCAATTATTTCTTCTCTCCGCTAAACGCAAAGGAAAGTTGGGGGGATGTCGAAAAAGCATATGCGGAAATCTATAACACGTCCATAGAAGCGGCTAGATCGTGCTTAGCTAATGAATTTCTATCAATTGATGAAAGGAGAGAGGCCACCCACGACGGAGTCATAAGGTTACCAGCTGATGTCCAATTAAAAGCGGATTGGAGTAAGACACCGTATCCACTTAGTTTTGAGGTTACATTTCACGTGGATATTTCCATTAGAGAGTCCTTATTGAAAGATGTCCACAAAACTGCCAACGCTTTCCTAAAGGCAACTCAGGTTCATGAACCGCCGGGGATTCTCGGGGCGTGGTGTTTGCAAACTTTAATCACGTGGACTAAAATGGGAACCATCAGCGGGGTGAATTTAGGCTTGTATGATGTTCCAGAAGGATCGGAGGTCTTCATGCACACCCCGGTAACACAGGATGTTGCATTGAGACATGGAGGAGGGACTAACACTCATCTGGGAATTGGCTCAAAATACGCGAATGCGAAATATCAGAGAAGAATGAGCATGGGAGACAGGATTGCGCTTGAGATAAAGAGGGCAATAAACCGTGACATGCTCGCGGAGCTCGTAACTTAATGGAATCGAGTATCAACAGATGCCAAACTAGGTAAAAGCCGAAAATCTGTTTTTATCGCTTGCTGGGTTACTGCAAATGAAAAACAAAATTTAAATCTGAACCAGCCAAACGTAAGGTAGGAAAACATATGCGAAAACCTTATCTCTGGTTTTTCGTATCTTTGCTGATTCTCGCCATACTACCAACGGTTGCGGCTGATAGGGGAATGTGGATCCCTCCTGAGGTGGACGTTTATGGGCCAGGTCAAAAGGCGATCATCGCCTGGGACGGCGAACAGGAGATACTCATCCTCTCAACCGATGTTTATGTGTCGCCACAGTCTTTGGAGGGCGTGGATGGACGATGGGCAGTGGTGTCGGAGAGTACCCATGAAAACGTGTGGACGCTGACGTTGCTCTATATATACCGCGGTCGTCCAGAAAATAGGGGGAAGCTAGTAGTCACCCCCTTCGATCAGCACCTTCTTAGTGAAAATATTTGGGTGCTAGTGCCATCCCTTTTTGGAAATCCATCTGCGGGCATCCAGTCGCTCGAGGAGGTTAAAGATGGAATCGTATGGAAGCTAAAACCGTTGGAGGAGTGCATCCCCGAAAACATTTGGAAAAAAATTTGGACCCACGTCCCTCTGGGGGACGGAGGAGGGTCCGAGTGCGGAGGGACGCTCGAAGAAATCTTCTTGCCTGAGTGGTGGTCCACTTATGTTGGTCGAGAGGGGAGCTCCCTTCCCTTCACAAGTGAAAAGGTGTGGGCGCTTGAACCCTTAGATACGAAAGTTCGAAGTTGGGATCAGCGGATCCAAGATAGTTCAGCGGACCCAGATATTGAAAACGGTGACTTCGCGATTTCTTCAACGAAGTTCACGCTTGCCGGGGAAAACATAGAAGTTCGGAATTGGACGCTAGCGCCACTCCATTGGAGCTTCGTGAAGGAGAACTTCCAGGTGTTAGAATTTTTGCCCTTGCCTTCCCTGCCAGAGGTAGAAAAGGGTAGTTTTGAGTCATTTGCTCAAATTCAGAGTTTGATTATGGAACATGCACCTGAATGGTTAGCTCCTCCTACGCGGGGGGCGGAGGGCCGGGGGGGTGTGGAGATAGTGTTTCACGAGCGAATAGGTGCTCATGATGTCACGATAGTAAAAGTAACTAACGCCTCCGAGTTTATCACATGGGCAGAAAATTTCCTCGATAACCAGAACGTTGAACATGGGGCGCCTCCTGAGCGGCTTGGGGCAATAGTTGATACATACCTCCAACGTGGCATGAACTACTTCGTCTTTGATCTCATCGAGGTCGGTCTTTCCCAACACAGCATTGACCCGCTCGTCTACCGCTTCCAGAGTGACTTTCTTTACTACCCACTGGAGATATCATCGCTCGCCTCCGGCTCGACAAATATAACGTTGTTCACCTTGACGCATGATGGTATTGACGAGCAATATGTATCTAAGAGCATCGAGGTTCGACTAGGGTTCGATGTGAGCGAGAATGAACTCCAGTTAATCGATCCCGAAATTGCAGAACTATTCCATGGAAGTGCCCGCTTGACGGTGCTGACCTACAATGGAGCGCTGGAGAATTTGAAAGGAGATTTGATGCTTCTAGAAGAAGTCGATCAATTGCTCGCGGCTGCGTGGGCGGCCGCGGTCATCCTAATTTTTCTTGGGATATTCGCTATTATCTACAAACTCAGCCCGTACTATAAGACTGGCCCACCAAGTTGACAATGAGAGTTGAGACCAAGAAATGGATAGGATGCACACCAACGGAGCGTAAACCAGCAGGACGACCGCCGAAAGCAAGTTCGGCCGCAGGAGATAACCAAAAAGCTGGAAGGTGAGCAAATCGACAACTGCCACAAGACCCGCAAATGATGCAAAGGTCGCTGCCATCGCGGGCACGAAAGCACCCAATCCCTTCCCTATCAAAAGTTCAAAATCACTCGTGGGCGTCGCGAGCAACGGCTCAAGCACCCGAACCAGTGTCTCAGCAACTGCCGCTTTTAGGTCTGCGGGGTGGAGTTTGCCGAACGCATACAGCTTTCGAAGAGGATAATTCGAACGGAGCTCAAGTAAATGAAGAATCGTTTGCAGTTTCTATCCATATTTCTCTCCGTTGGTTTCATTATGAAGATTCTAGGAGAGGTGATTCACGAAGTTATAGGCCATGGTTTCTTTGTCCTTTTGTTTGGGGGAACCATCACAAGGGTTCACATAGCCCTTTTGTGGCCTTACGAACTCTCTTCTATAAGATTTAGCCCACCTGCTAACGGTTTTGAGCCATCACAGTTGGCTTGGATAGCCGGGGGAGGTATCTTAATCTGTTTAATAATCTCCTATCTCCTCCAATTGTTTCTCTTGTTTAGAAAATCAAGTTGGCCGATTTCAATTTCTCTTTTCTGGCTTGCTTTCTGGACCTTCATTAACCCTGTTGGGTATCTTATAATGGGGGGAATAAAACCGTTCGGCGACGTTGCCAACTTGATAAATAGAGGTATCCTCACCCAAGAAATCGTTCTGGCTTTGGGTCTTTTCCTCTTCCTTTTGGGTTTCTTTTCTCTTTCAAGGATTTTGGGAGAGAGCCTCATCAAAACAAGAGTCATCAAGAAAGTCAAGAATGGCATAGTTTTGTTTTGGTTCATTATCCCATTCATTACATTAGTGAATCTGATTGGATACGGACAACCCTGGATTTCTTTCCCCATAAGCTTCATACCCGTGCTCTTGGCCTATGCATACACGCCACTTAAAGATCGTCTGTTCAAAAGGCTAAAATGATGGACAAATGGTGAAAAAAGTGAAAAGAAACACCCTCATCATGAAAGTCTTTCCAGCTTTGATTATATTTTTCCTTTGGCTGGACGGATGGTTCTATCCCCTCCTACTCTTGCCTTTACTCTACGTAATTGTTGTTGAGAAGAAGGGTTTGGAGTTCCTTGGTTTTCGGGAAGAAAAGTTGGGTCTGTCGATATTGCTAGGCTTGACCATCACTGTGATTCTCGTTCTGGTGTATCTTCCTATCTTCGTTTATTATATCCCCATGTTACAAGTAGCTTCTATTGGCTTTTACGTTGTCTTCACGGATGTTGTGTGGTATCCTCTCTACGAGGAAGTTGCTTACAGGGGTTTTTTTCTCGCGCATTTCACGAATCCGGATGATTCTCCTTTCTCACGCAGGGGACTCCTACTGAACCTATCACAGGCGGCACTATTCCTTTCGGTGCATCACAAACATGTGACAGCGGGTCAGCCCCTGCTCCTGACACCCGTTTTCCTCCTAGGATTTCTAAACGGCTTCATATTCCTAAGAACCAGAACCGTAATCGGTTGCATCGCCTCTCATTCAATTCTCAACGGAGTAGCGCTTCTTTTAAACCAAATAATGGTCTAAGGATTGTTCATAACTTACTTTTTATTCTCTTTTTTTGTGGTGTAGCGCAGAATGAAGCTGGGCCTTCTTAAAGTTCTTAAAGGTTTTATACTAACAAACTCAGTTCTAGTGAAAGGGGTGACTTTGAATAAAACCGGAACCTCTGTGATTCTAACTGTAGCAATCATCTTGGCCTTGATATGCGCTGCGATAGTTGGATATATTTGGATATCAAAACCGACGGAAGAGGAACCCGAGCCGTCCGTAATCACCGCCGATGAAGCTACCCAAATTCTACTCAATAACATCATAAAACCTGATGAATTAAACTACGATCTCATCGCATTCATGTGGCCGGAACCACTGAATCCTGGAGATAAAATCGCTCCTCACGATATCTTGGGAGACACCTACGCCATGGAAGAGAATACTTGGTTCTTCTGGGTGAACGACTTTCCCTTCGCTATGTTCTCACACCCCACCAGGTATGTATTCATCAACGCCTCGACCGGAGATTACACCATCGAGATAGAGGGTTGGTGGCCTCAACTAAATGAAGAAGACCTGTGGGGAACCCATGAGGAATACTTGAACAAGGATTACTGGGTTTACTCAACCTATGAAAATTCTCCAAGTTTAACTGATTTTATTTCCAATATTGTAGCTTTTAGTGTGTCTGCAGGCCCCAATCCATCAGGTGGTAATCGAGCCATAATCATCGAGGGTCCAATGGGGCCTAACTGGGACATTACCACATCGGCTGGTGAGTGGCACTATTTGATGGAAAATATCTTCGGTTTTGGCGTGACTCATCTTGGGCCATTTGAGGATAACGCTCCTACAGAGAATAACATAGACAATGCTATGGACAATCTGGGAAAGAATATGAAACCGTGCGAGAATCTTTCAATTTACATAACCGGGCACGGGAGGGAGAATGACGGAGCCGTGGACATGGGTAATGGTTACTATCTCACGCCGGAGCAGTTCTCCAAGTGGGTGTGCCGGATAGAAAACGGAACTCATATATCCGTGACCGTGGCTTCCTGCTACTCTGGTAAATGGATCAACGCGCTGAAAAAATGGGATAACAAGGTGGAGATAATATACACGTCGACCGATGAAAACAGCGTTGGCTGGGGTGATGTAGACCACAAAAATACCACTTTTGCAAAGTACCGGGAGGCGGTAGATAACGGGGACGCCGCGCCAGATCCAAATCCAGACGATATTGGCCTAGAAGCGATAAGCGGCTTGGTCGAGGACATGGAGGCTCTGGTGGAAAATTTCAAGAGGGGGGACATATCCTGGGTGACACTATGGCAGGAGGCTATCAAAACCGCCAAAGAAAAAGACGCCGCCTTCAAAAACCCGGCTTTCTTTAAGAAATGGACCGAGAACAACCGTCCTGATCTTTACCCCCCATGTAGCAGTAAGGGTGTCGAAAACCCCCAAGAATGGAAATCGGACAAAGCGAGGGATATCACGCCCCCAGGGGTGGTATCAACTTCTCCCAAAAATATGCAGGGGGAGGTGCCCGTAGACACCACTATAAACGTGACATTCAGCGAGGGGATGAATAAAACCGCCACGCAGAATGCTTTCTTGATTTATCCTCAAGTTGACGGTGAATTCAGCTGGATCGGTAACACGATGATCTTCATACCACATGAAAAATTATTTCCTGAAACTTTTTATGAAGTGATGATCAGCGCCGATGCGATGGACATGGCCCTGAATAATTTGGAAGATGACTATTTTTGGACTTTCTGGACCCAGTGGATGCTCCCGGAGGGGCCGTGAAAAGTTGACTCCTTAGCCTTGAAGTTTTATCATTTAGACAATTCCTTGCTCCAAGCATCCGCCATTTCTTTATTTCTGTCACATAGTATTATCTCTTTAAGCGTCTTCGCGACTTGGATAAAATCCCTTATCGCACGGACCATTGCTCCTGCAGCAGCTTCTTCCGAAACTCCTCCGACGCCTGTTCCCATACCCGGGAATACTAAACTTCTAGCACCGATATCATCTGCGCGTTCGAGCGCCGCCTTCGTTGCAAAATAGACCTTTTCACTCGTTGTCCGCATCACCGGACGCTCCATCGTTGGGGCGTGCACGACCCATCGCGCTTGAAGTTTGCCCGCAATTGTCGCAATCGCTTTTCCGACCAGCACTGGAGCGTGCTTTAAGGCCTCCCGTTCGATCTCCTCGCCGCCAACGCGCTTCAGCGCTCCCGCGGCCCCTCCACCCATATACATCAGGCTGCTTGCGGGGTTGCATATCGCGTCGGCTTTTTGCCTTGTCAAGTCCCCCTGTTTTACGATAACCGTCAAGTTCTCAATTTTAAACATCCCCATTCCAATAGATTTTCGCGCCCACATCTTAAAACGAACTTGTTGTTGACTTGTTATATTTATAACAAA
>LQHI01000025.1 GCA_001515185.1 Hadesarchaea archaeon DG-33
AAGACAAGAAGCGGCAAAATTATGAGAAGAGTTTTGAAAGCAATAGCCTCACAGATACCATTAGGTGATGTCACCACGTTGGAGGATGAAGCTTCCGTAGAGGAAGTAAAACAGGCATATGAAGAATTCAGAAAAATGATGGAAAAATAACCGGTTTGAAACTCCATAGCCTTCATTAAATGCGAAATATTCTAGCCCCAACAAATAGACTGTGTGTTCATTGAAGACCAGAATAGCGTTCGTCCAGTTCTTTGATCAAAGCCATTACTGGTGGCAACTCCTTTTCATAAATCTTGATATCTTTGTGAACCGCGCGCCAAAGTTCATCGAGTTCCTTCGAACGATTTCCTCGCTCTCGATATTTGACCGCCTGCACGAGCATTGAGAGGTAATCTGCCGCATGGACGAGCTTAGCCTCAAGGGTGCGCTTTTCGCTATACTCCCGCCAAAGCTTTAGGTATTTTTCTTTATTCGGCAGCTTGCCCAAGAGATACTCAAGTGCTCTTTTTTCAATACGTTTCTTCGTGCCGGTGGGGCCCAAGTGTTTCAAGGCTGTGTAGGGAAAGTCGCCGATCGATGCCTCGGCCCAATCGTGCACGACCGCCATGCTGAGTGCTCGCTCCCGATCAAGTTTCTTGCCTCTACGCTCGAGTTCATCGACAAGTAGCAATGTTATTGCGGCAACATCGAACGTGTGTTGCGCCACATCCTCGACCTCGCTGAGTGGGACGTTGCAGAGCAACCAGCCCGTGCGCGGCATTCGCTTGAGATTGTTTAGTCGCCCGAGAAACTCACACAATTTCACCTTAAACCACCACCAGTTTGGCTTGCTTGACGCCTCGGAGCGCGCCCAAGTGATCGACCAGCTTGCGAATCTCCTCTGAGGGGCCCCTGACAATCAGCGTTTCCAAGCAGTTTTTGGCGTCAACATGCAAATGCTGGACTGCGCTTATTATACTAGAACTCGCGTGCTGGATATCCATGAGTGCGTCAATCAGCCCTCGGACATCGTGCTCGTACACTAGCATTACGACCCCGATACGTTCGCCCTTGAGCTCCTTGCGCCACTTGTAGCTCGCCAAAAAATCTCGTAAAGCATCACGGACCGCCTCCGAACGGCTTGCATAACCTTGAGCTTTAAGAGAGCAATCGAGCTCATCCAACAAATCTTGAGGCAACGTCAAGCTCACTCGCGTTATCTTTTTCGGCATGCCAGCTCCCTGCAAACTTAGTTGCCAAGTGTTTTTCAAGTTATCTATGATAGTAATATTTTTATACCAAAAAGTATTACTAAAATGGGGCCATTATGCACATACCAGATGGATTTCTAAGCGTTGCGGTATGGGCATCATTGTGGGTAGTCGCTATGCTGATTCTGGTTGTCGCAGTTTGGAGGACTAATAAAAAACTTGGAGATAGACACGTTCCACTACTAGGCGTGCTGGCAGCGTTCATCTTCGCAGCACAAATGTTAAACGTGCCGGTAGCTGGCGGCACCAGTGGACATATGCTCGGCGGAGTACTCATCGCTGTTTTTGTCGGCCCGCTGGCTGGATCGATTGTAATGGGATCAATCTTTGGTGTACAAGCAATATTCTTCCAAGATGGAGGGATAACTACGATGGGCGCGAACATCATCAACATGGGGCTTATTGGCACCATCCTTGGCTATTTCATCTACCAGAGTGTTAAAAAAGTTGTGAAAGGGGACAGAGGCATGATTATTGGAGCTGGCGTCGCTGCTTGGATCGCTGTGGTGCTCGCGTCGGCCGCATGCGCATTTGAGTTAGCAGCTTCAGGAACCTCGCCTCTTGGGATAGCTCTGCCGGCAATGGTAGGAATCCACGTAATAATCGGTATCATCGAGGCCGCCATCACCATTGCGGTAATTAGCTTCGTCCTAAAGACGCGGGCAGACCTGCTGAAGCTACCAAAAATATAGGTGAAAAAAATGAAACTCAAAGAAAAATGGTGGATCACCGGACTTGTCATCGCGATCTCTATGGCATGTGTGCTATCGCTTTTCGCCTCCTCCGAGCCAGATGGTCTCGAACGAGTTGCAGAAGATCAAGGATTCGCAGAGAAAGCTGGGGGACAAGAAGCCATTCACTCTCTGATGCCTGACTATGCTATCCCCGGCATTGAAAATGAAGCACTTGCCACATCGCTAGCGGGTCTAGTCGGAGTGTTTATTATTACCGGTATAACTCTGGGTTGGGGTACAATCCTAAAACGGAGACGCTGAAACGGCATATGAAGCATCATTTTCTAGACCAGCATAGTAATTTGCATAGTCCCATACATGTTTTAGACCCAAGAGTGAAAATAATCGCGCTTTTTTCCTTCCTTTTCTTCATAATTTTCACCCCAATAACTCAGGCTCCGAAATTCGCCTTTTACGGGGCACTAGTCTTCTCGATTATCCTAATTTCACGAGTTCCGCTTAAATTTATCCTTAAGAGATCCTCGGTGATAGTTCCATTTGTGCTGCTCGTTGCTGTAGGGTTGCCGTTCTTAGGTGGTGGTGACGCAGCTGGATCATACAATATTGGCATTTTTAGAATAACCCACTCAGCCTTGTTGATTTTTCTCAATGTGTTAGTAAAATCGTGGCTTTGTGTGCTCGCAATGATCGTTCTTACCACAACAACCCCATTTCCAAAACTCCTAAATGGATTTCAAAGACTGAAACTGCCAAAAATCTTCATAATGATTCTCTCTTTTATGTACCGCTTTATTTTCATCGCTATAGATGAGTTCGGGCGAATGCGCAGGGCACGCGATGCAAGGGCACCTAGCCTTGGCAGAATACAACATGTAAAAATCGTTGGATGCATGATTGGAACATTGTTCGCAAAAAGCTATGAAAGAGGAGAGCGCGTTTATACTGCAATGCGCTCCAGAGGGTTCAATGGGGAAATTAAGCTAACACACGAACTTGAATTCAAGAGATCGGATATCTTCTTCTTCTCTAGCTTTTTCTCACTTCTAATACTGATCTTAGTGGTGGTATGAAAGCTATTGAAATAAAAAATCTGCACTACACCTATCCTGATGGTACGAAAGCTTTACGTGGCATTAACCTAGATGTCGAAAGAGAGGAAAGCATATGCTTAATAGGTCCCAACGGCTCAGGAAAATCTACCCTTCTTCTTCACTTAAACGGCATCTTACAGCTACAAAGAGGTCGTGTACGCGTTATCGGGATGGATTTACGCAAAAAAACAAGGGAAGTCAGAAGCAAAGTGGGGCTTGTGTTCCAAAATCCAGATGACCAGATGTTCATGCCGACGGTTTTCGAAGATGTCGCGTTTGGGCCAGTAAATATGGGACTCAGTGAATGGGAAGTAAAAAGGAGAGTTAGAAAAGCGCTGAAAGCGGTGGGTCTTGAAAGGTTCGAACACCGAAGCTCGCATCACCTAAGCTACGGGGAAAAGAAAAGAGTCGCAATAGCAACCGTACTCTCCATGGAGCCTGAGATTTTGGTTCTTGATGAGCCAACATTGGCCCTCGACCCTTGGATGAAAAAAGATTTTATGAAACTTTTAAAAGAACTTAAAAAACACCACACGATGGTAGTGGCGGGACATGATTTAGATTTAATGAAACTATGTAACCGAACATATCTGCTCAACGATGGAAAAATCGTGAAAGAAATTGGCAAAAAAAGTGAGATTTTCAAATGAGAGACCCTCAATGGTCGCTACTAACGTCAACTGGTGGAAAGAGGAAAAGGCATAAATTAGGGGCAACTTACCTTAATCTGGTGAGGTGAATGGAAGAAGCACCTATGGAAAAGAAGCTCGTGGGGAAGATATCCCACTACTTCACCAAGATAGGAGTGGGAGTCGTTGAGCTTTCCGATGAGCTGAAAGTAGGCGACCGAATCTCAATCGAGGGCGCTACCACCAGCATACAGCAGACGGTGGATTCTATGCAAATCGAGCACCAGAATGTGCAGAGTGCTGGTTCCGGGCAATCGATTGGGTTAAAAATTGTAGAGCGCGCGCGCGAGGGAGATCTCGTCTACAAACTTGGATAATCTCTCGCGTCCTCCCGATTCGCAGATTTTCAGCGCGCGTCAACCAGTTGTTCAGGTTCCTCCATTTAAGCTCTGACTTGGTTCTGTTTCCCGCATGTTCATTCAATGGATGCGGATTTCAATCCAACATTAAACCATTTAACTAAATAATCAACTTTAATTAAGAAGTATGATATGATGATGGGCCGGAACAGTTGGGTGAGAAAATGAAAAATTGTGTGGTGGCCAAGAGAGAACTTTTAGATTTGATCGACAGGAGGATCGGAGAAGGGAAAGAGGTGGTGGCTCCTGTAAAACAGGAAAATCAGGCCAATTTTAAAAGGATAAAGTCCACGAGAGAGATCCTCTGGGAAGGCCCTCAAACGGTCATCCCACCCAAAGCTTTTCTTTTCCCTCAAGAGGAAGAATTGATGGAATATGAAGTTAACGATGAGATCAAGGTAAAGGTCAAAGTAGAGGGGAAACCAATAATTTTACTTGGTATCCATCCCTGCGACATAAATGGTACTGCGCTTTTGGATAAAGTTTTTGCGGAGAATAATTTGGATGAACATTATCTAAAGAAGCGGGAATTTGTAACTATAATCGGGTCGGAATGTCTTGTCCCCTGCTCCCCAGAATCTTATTGTTATCGCAAGGAATCAGTCCTCCCGTTGGAGGGGTTTGACCTTTTCTTAACAGATATTGGAGACAATTTCTTTGTGGAAGTAGGTTCAAAAAAAGGAAAATCTCTCATTTCAGAAATCGCTAGGAAAACGACCCCATCAGATACCAAGAAATTGAAGAAAATTAGGAGGGTGAGAGACAATTTATTTGATGAAGAGCAGCGAAAGCTTAAGCCCAAACTTGAAGACCTGCCCAAGCTGCTGAGGGAAAATTACGACAGCCCGGTATGGGATGAACATGGGGCAAGGTGTTTCAGCTGCGGGTCATGCAACATGGTCTGCCCAACCTGTTACTGCTTTGACGTGAGAGACTATATGGAGTTGAACTTGAAACGGGGAACTCGTTCGCGCTTCTGGGACGGTTGTCTTCTTACTGATTTTACCAAGGTGGCCTCAGGGGAGATATTTAGAGAGGGAAGGGGGGCGAGATTGCGCCACAGGACCAACCGGAAGGATTGGTACCTTTTTGAAAAATGGGAAAGAAGTTTTTGCACGGGATGTGGGAGATGCGGAAAAGCTTGCCTTACGAAGATTGTTGATCCTCTCGACATCGAAAATGAACTCTACGATAGGTGGAAAAAATGACTATTTACAAACCTGAGATAGCCAGAATAAATAGAATTGAAAAACTTACTAAAACAGAAAGTTTACTTGAAATTGAGCTTTTATCGGGAAAAAGTCTCGGCCACCAGCCAGGACAGTTTGTGGAGGTCTCAGTTTTTGGCGTTGGGGAAGCTCCTATTTCCATATCGTCTGCTCCCTCTGATCTAGCCCCCTTTCAACTTTGTGTACGGGTGATAGGTAATGTTACCAGTGCCCTGTGCAGCAAGAAACCTGGGGATAAAATTGGAATCCGCGGCCCGTTTGGTAAAGGATTTGACCTTAAGCATTTCAAGGGTAAGGATATACTTTTTGTAGCTGGGGGGTTAGGGTTGGCCCCACTCCGTTCTCTTATCTGGAGCGTTTTAAAATCCCGAAAAGATTATGGAAAAGTTTACATTCTTTATGGAGCAAAAAGACCCCAAGAACTTCTTTTTAAAGAAGAGTTAAAGAACTGGAGAGAAAGGGAGGATGTTGAGTATCACGTAACAGTTGATGTTGGGGACGAGAAGTGGCAAGATAATGTGGGCGTTATCACCACACTTTTACCATACATTCAGTTTAATCCCGCAAAGACCCAAGCGGTTATTGTCGGCCCGCCAATTATGTACCGCTTTGTCATCAGGGAATTAAAAAATCTCGGAACCCCCGACAAAAAAATCTGGGTATCTTTGGAGCGCAAGATGAAATGCGGTGTGGGGAAATGCGGGCACTGTCAGATTAACGATATCTACGTTTGCCAAGACGGTCCGGTATTCAACTATGAGAAGCTCAAAAATTTGCCGGAGGCGATATGATGAAAAAACCCAAGGTCGGATTTTTTGAATTTACATGTTGCGAGGGTTGTCAGTTAACCGTCCTTTCCTTGGGGGACAAACTTCTGGATTTATTCGAATCGGTAGATATAGTAAACTTCCGTGAAGCATCGAGCTACAAGGGACAGGACTATGAAATTGCTTTCATCGAGGGTTCGATTTCCACCTCTAAAGATATCGAAAGGGTTAAGGAAATCAGGGCTAGGGCGAAAATATGCGTGGCCCTTGGTGCTTGTGCCCACCTTGGGGGGGTCAATGCTATCAGAAACTTTCAAAGACAATCCGATGTCCGGTGGAGAACCTATGGGGACAAGGCATGGCTTTTTGACTCTATTTTGGCTCAGCCCATTGACGCTGTTATCAAGGTAGATCACGTCATTCCAGAATGTCCTATTGATAAAAAAGAATTTTTGCGGGTCACGGCCTCTATTTTACTAGGTAAAAAGCCCTTCATCCCAGATTATCCTGTTTGCGTTGAGTGCAAAATGAAAGGAAATGTCTGTCTATTTCACAAGCCGAACCCCATCGCTTGTATGGGGCCGTTAACGCGGGCAGGTTGTGGTGCTGCCTGCCCATCAGTCGGGAACGCGTGTGAGGGGTGTCGGGGATTAATCCCTGACCCAAATTTGAGTGCCTGGGAGGAGGTTCTGAAAGAATACGGGCTTTCCATCGAAGACATTTTGAAATTTTATCACATGTATAACGGACTTATGGGGGTGCGTAGATGAGTAGAAAAGATATCCGCGTTAATGTTCATCACATCGCCAGAGTGGAAGGTCATGGCAACATCGTGGTGGATGTAAAAAGGGGAACTTGAGATCGTTGAGTCCCCCCGTTTTTTTGAAGCGATGTTAGTCGGCCGGCGTTA
Organism: Hadesarchaea archaeon DG-33; assembly: GCA_001515185.1. Lineage (GTDB taxonomy): Archaea > Hadarchaeota > Hadarchaeia > Hadarchaeales > Hadarchaeaceae > DG-33. The sequence goes on from LQHI01000025.1 coordinate 6,991, forward strand.
TCCTGAAGCCGTGCACATCACCAGCCGCATCTGTGGTATCTGTTCTGTGTCACACGCGAATGCTTCTATAAAAGCTATTGAAGACGCGCTTGGAATTGAACCCACTTGGCAGACTGAAGTCCTGAGAAAAATATTGATGGCGGCGGAAATCATCGATTCACATGCCCTCCATTGCTTTTTCCTTGCTGCTCCAGACTTCGTGGGAGCCAACTCGGTTATCCCTCTAGCTTCTACTTCCCCTGAGGTGGTAAAAACCGCCATTCGCTGGAAAAAACTTGCCCATGATATCTGCGACACAATTGTGGGGAGGCATACCCAGCCCATTTCCATGGTTGTGGACGGCTTTACAAATCTGGTAACCGAGGATCAAATGCGGGAGCTCCGATCTAAAATAAAGGAAGTCTTAGAAAATGATGTGCCCAAAACTCTTGAGTTCTTCTCTAAATTGAAAATTCCTACATTTGAAAGAAAAACCGACAATGTTTGTTTAACCCAACCCGGTGAATACGCCTTTTATGACGGGGCGATAAAATCGTCCGAAACCGGAGAATACAAACACAGGGATTACAAACTTAAAATAGTCGAACAGGTTGTCTCCCATTCCACTGCAAAACAAGCTTTCGGGCCTGTAAAACCGTATATGGTAGGTGCCTTATCTCGGTTTAACAACAATTTTGACCAACTGATGCCAAAAGCCAAGGAAGTTGCAGGAAAGCTTGGATTAGAAGCCCCGAGCCACA
>LQHI01000026.1 GCA_001515185.1 Hadesarchaea archaeon DG-33
AAGCTTTACGCGGCTGGACAAGATTTGCTGGGCGAAGCCTTCTCGGGCAACGTGAAGGGCATGGGGCCGGGTGTTGCTGAAATGGAGTTCGAAGAAAGAAAGAGTGACCCCATAGTAGTTTTCGCTGCTGACAAGACAGAACCTGGAGCATGGAACCTTCCGCTATTCAAAATATTCGCAGACCCCTTTAGCACCGCAGGCTTGGTAATCGATCCGTCCATGCATGGTGGCTTTACATTCAGGGTAATGGACGTCATGGAAAACAAAACTGTAGACTTAGTATGTCCAGCGGAGATGTACGACTTGATTGCCCTGCTGGGTACTCCGGGGCGCTACGTGATCGAAAGGATATACCGCTCATCGGACAAACTGTTGGCGTCTGTGGCGAGCACCTCTAGGTTGAGCCTCATCGCAGGGCGTTACGTTGGAAAGGACGACCCAGTCTGCATTGTAAGAGGACAACACGGCTTGCCGTCCGTAGGCGAAGTATTGGCGCCTTTCGGCATGCCTCACCTTGTGGCTGGCTGGATGAGGGGCAGTCATCACGGGCCTTTGATGCCAGTTAGTCTGAAGGATGCAAAATGCACCTTTTTCGATGGACCTCCGAGGGTTGTTGCCTTAGGTTTCCAGGTCTCAGACGGACACATAGTAGGAGTAAACGAGAATGAACCAGCAGACCTCTTTGACGACCCGGCGTTCGACAAGGCTAGGGCTACAGCGAATGAACTGGCCGATTATCTGAGACGCCAAGGAGAATTTATGCCGGCTAGGCTTGGCCCGGATGAGATGGAGTACACAACGCTGCCACAAGTGCTAGACAGTTTAAAAGATCGCCTCAAGCCAATCGCCTGAATATTCTTTTTCTTTTAGCCGAAAAAATTACTTGACGCAAGCAGACCAGAATTCTGCTGCTTAACCTTTTTAAGATAAGTATTTTTCGACAAGCTTTTCCCAATTGATTCTAAACATTGCAAAGACGACTAAGACAAGCAAAATTGTCGTTGCCACGGCAATTATCATTTCCCCTTCCGCAAACACTGCTCCCGCCGCAACCCCGACGTGGGTGATAATCAAAGACATCAGGAACTTCCCTAACACGCATGGGATAAAAACTTTCCAGAGATTGTAGCGCATCAGACCAAGCGGGATGAAGAGGAGATCATCTGGAAGAGGGGTCAAGGCGAAGATGAAAACTGCTGGCATTCCAAAACGATTGAAGATCTTTAACATAGCATTAAAACGACGGTCGTGCTTTTTATTCACGACCCGTCTGCCAACATAACCCAGTCCATAACCCACGAGCTCGCCCACCGCTGCCCCAAGCCCAGCAACAACGGCGAGCAGGAGGGGATTAAACCCAAATTGTGGTGCACTGATGGTTAACAGAATTACGGTGTATGGGATTGGAATTATAACAGATGTGGCACCGATGAAGCTGAGCAGAAAAACACCTAGATAGCCTAACTTGCCCAAACCACTGAGCATCGCGTAAAGGTCCTCGCGGGCAAAATATACCGCCACTAGTGCAATAATCGCTATGAATAAGAGAGCGAACAGTAAAACCCTTTTCTGGGTAAATTTACTCATTTGAATCACGCCATCAGTGCTTGCAAACAATCCTGCAGCTAATCTCCTCCCATCGACTACCTCACAGCTGATAACCAGCCATGATGAAGAACTCTCCCATGCACCTGCTCAACCCTCCGCACATGAACATGCCTGTCATTTGATCACCTGATGTGGTTTTTACCCTCGCTCGCAAATACCTAACTTGTGGGGAATAAATGCCTAGGGTAAAAAACTGCCTGATGTCTCCAACCAAGGGGATTAAATGCGAATAGGCTTCTTTACCGATACCTTCCTGCCCCAGCGAAATGGGGTGGTTACCTCGATCCTGAGCTTCGGTCCGGAACTCATCAAAAAAGGACATGAAGTTTTCGTCTTTTGTCCCCAATCAAACGTGAAGGAGCATCGTGGAATGGTAGTGCGCTCATACCCATCCGTAACTTTTAGACCATATCCCGAGTTCAAGATTGCAGTCCCCCGAGGCAGCGGCAGCCCCCCAAAACTCGATATCGTCCACACCCACGGTCCATTCTCGCTTGGCGTTTTCGGACTGAGAGTTGCGAAAAAGCAGGGCGTACCTCCAGTATCCACCTTTCATACAATGCTCTCTGAATACGTTCGATACCTCTCTAGATTTGGGCGTGGGGTACTCAGGAGAATCACGTGGAAGTACTGCAGATTTTACTACAATCGATGCCACAAAATCATCGCCCCCAGCAACGCGTTGAAGAAGATTTTGCTACAACACCAAATCAAGAAATCAATTGCCGTTGTACCTACCGGCATCGACCTCGACTTCCTCAAGCCGATCGAGAAGAAAAAAGCTAAGAAAAAACTTGGAATCGATGCTGAGCAAGTTTTCCTAATGCTCGGTAGGCTTGGATTCGAGAAAAACATTGATGTCGTGCTTCAAGCGTGCAAAGATGTTAATGCAAAATTTATCATCGCTGGCAGAGGACCGGCTGAACGAACCCTCAAAAATCTTAGGAGGAAGCTTGGCCTCCAGAAAAAAGTTTCCTTCACGGGATATGTCCCTGAAAAATTGAAACCGATTTACTACTCGGCGGCGGACGCATTTGTAATAGCATCGACGAGCGAAACCCAAGCGGTGGTCGTGGCGGAGGCTATGGCCTGTGGCTGTCCTGTGATTGGCGCGAACTCGTTGGCAATACCCGAGATGGTAAAGAACGGAAAAAACGGTTATCTTTTTGAACCTGGGAATCCTGAGGAACTCTCAAAAATCCTATCATCGTTCGATCCACCGAAGAGGATGCGCGTTGATGCGTTGAAGTCCGGACGTCGATTTTCAATAGAAAACTGCACAAATAAATTGGAGAAGCTTTACAGTAGCTTGTTATAAAGTGCCTCTTGAGGTATTAGGGTGACAAATGTGAAGATATCAATAATTATCCCAACACTAAACGAAGAAAAATACATTGGTCGATGCTTAGAATCGATAAAAAACCAAACATGCAAAGATTATGAAATAATAGTGGTTGATGGGTATAGCAAGGACAAAACAGTTGATATAGCAAAAAAAATCAAAGCTAAAATAATTAAACAAAAACCAAGTGGTTTCGCCAAAGCAAAAAACGAGGGCGCACGTCATGCAAAAGGAGACATCTTGTGTTTTATTGACGCAGACTCAGCAATGCGCAAAGATCACTTAGAAAAGCTTTCTAAATGTTACAAAAACGAGAGTGTGATGGGTGTTGGGGGCCCACTACGCCCTGATTCAAAACAATTGAAGCACCGCGTAATGTATTTTTTCACGTGTGATTTCTTGCCGCTGCTAACAGCACGCTTATTCCATTTTTATCAATACCAATCAGCAAATAGTTTTCGCAGGAACTTTTTTGAAAAGATTGGCGGTTTTAATGAGAACTTGGAGAAGCTCGAGGATAATGAGATTGCAAACAGGGCGCGGAAACACGGGAAGCTTGTTTGGGCACGCGATTTGTATGTTACAAGTAGCACGCGCAGGGTTAATTTTGGCTTAAAATCCTATGTACGTAACATAGTTGAATTTCTCGATGGCTATTTTAAGTTGTACATATTGAAAAAGCAAAAACTCAAGTATAGGGAAAAATACACTGCAATCAGGTAAAGAACAAGTCAGACCCTTAAAAATCCCGATGCCTTCTGTGTCCCAGTTCACCTTGTACTAACTTCTCCGTATTCTGCCTTGTACCAATCCACAAAAGCACTTAACCCCCGATCGAACCCAACTTTTCGATCGAAGCCCAATTTTTTTAACTTTGAAATATCAGCGAGCGTTTTCTGCACGTCGCCATGCCATGAAAACCCAGTGTAGAAAGTCTTGGTTTTTCTTACCAAACCCAGCATCCCAAGCAGTTTTTCCACTATTTCTTTCACGCTGTGATTCTCGCCCGAACCGACATTATACGCCTCACCTGAAAGTTTTCCCTTTGCTGCCACTAGCGTGATCGCCTCGATCGCGTCGTCGATGTAAAGGTAGTCCTTTGTCTGAGCTCCTGTTCCAAGAACCTCAAGTTTTTTGTCATTTTTCTGAAGCTTCTGCAAAATGTCAAACATCGCACCCTTCCTTGAGCGCAAGCCAAAAATGTTGTAAAACCGAAGGCTCGCGGATTTCAGCCCGTACAAAGCAGAATAGGACGAACAATACACTTCTCCCGCTGCTTTAGACGCGCCATAGTTTGAAATCGGCAGAAGAGGGTGATCCTCAAGCGTGGGGAGTGCCGCGTCTCCGTAGACCGTCGAAGAGCTAGCGAAGATCACCGTTCCAATATCGGCTTTTCTCGCATACTTGAGCACGTTAAGTGTGCCCTGAACATTTATCTCAAAATCCCGTGTAGGGTTTTCGGTCGACTTTGGAACGCTTGACTGGGCAGCGAAGTGAAAAACCATGTCTGCATCTTTAGATGACTTTGATAAATCTTCCACGTTCAGAATATTTCCCTTAACTAGCTCAAAATGCTTGCTTTTCTTGAGGTTTGAAAGATTCTTTAGGTAACCATTAGAAAAATCGTCTAACCCAACCACCTCAAGACCGAGGGAGTGTACCCTTTCCGCGAGATGGCTACCTATAAAGCCCGCGACACCAGTTATAAGCACCCTAGAAGCTCGATTCAACACCTTGCCACCCACTAATAAAGAGGACATGGTAAGGGTTATAACAATTTTCTCCCCACACATCAGTTGATTGACATGAGAGTGAACTTGAAAAAGTGAATTAGGACAAACAGCGTGTATGTTGCCATATGGATTTTAATGGGCTTAGTCTATGAATTGCCGTGTTATTGTTGTATCAGCATCGGTTTTCACTGTGTTCCCCCGAGATAATTCTTGTAACTCCGCTCAACTTTTCCCGCTATAACGTCAAAATCAAAAACTTTTTCGCTTTTCTCTCTCGCTTTCCTCGACAACTTTTTTCTAAGTTTTTCGTCATCGATTAACTTAATCGCCGCCTCTGCTATTTGCTCGGGGCTGCGCGGTTCAACAAGCAAGCCACAATCAGAAACTACCTCTAGGATACCGCCGACTTTTGTGGAGATGATTGGATTTTCACACGCCATCGCCTCGAGCAAAACGATTCCAAACGGCTCCCATAAGGAAGGCAAAATGAAAAAATCGCTCGCGGAATAATACTCTATCAATTTTCTTAGGGGGATGAACTGAGGCACGAAAATAATCCTCTCTCCGACCCCGGATTTATTTGCTAACGCTTTCAACCTCTCTAGTTCTGGTCCTCTGCCTATTATCACCGCCTTAAAATCGCGTTTGATTTCCTTTACGGCCCTTATCAAATATTCAACTCCCTTCTGGGGGATAAGCCTGCAAACGGTTGTTGAGAGGAACTCGCAGCCAAGCTCGTCCTTCAAATCGGTTTTGATTTTCTTGAATTTTTTCGTGTCGACTCCGTTGAAAATGACCTCTGTCCGCTCGCGGGGGTAATCTTTTGGAACTGTGACCTCTAAAGTCCATTTACTGTTCGCGATAATTTTATCTGCGCGCCTCATCACCCTATTACCTACCAAATCGTCGAAAAGTTGCCCCGCTCTATCGATTTCCTTGCTTATCCCCACTGTGCGAGCATTGTGCAACGTGAGGAAAAGCGGCTTACTCAAAAATTTTTTCCATATGGCTGTCGATGAGAAGCTTAGAAAAAATCGGTTGTGCAAGTGAATAATATCAGGCTTTTCTTTTTTACACACTTTGAAAAAATGATGGGGGAAAAAGAATGGGATAGAGTATGGTGGGGGGAGGAAAGCTGGGAGTTTTCTAAGGATAAGGGCCCTCATTCTGTATACTTTTGTTCCCACCACCATTTCCTCTTTCTTCGTCCCGGGCAACCTAGAAGTGATGACGCTCACAGAATTCTTCTTGGATAAGCGCTTACATAACTCAAATATGTAATTCTCCGTGCCACCTGGGTAAGGGGAGAAAAAAGGGTTTACGTGCAGAATTCTCATTTTGATCTCCAGAAATCTTTGGGGGGCTACATTTAAAACGTTCTAACAATATCTCGATTGGGCAATCCATGAAGGTAAACTTAAAAAAATGGATTCGGGCAAACAAGGCGTATGTGGCCATCTGGATCTTGATGGGCCTCATCGTGCTGGGATTAGTCACCTATGAGCTGGGAATCTACACGCTTGCTGTAATTATACCATTTCTTTCCCTATTCATCATCGCCATGGTTAGAATGGTGCAGGAGCTGAGAAAATGATGATTGCCCACGCGACTATCCCGCTTATCCTCTACGGGCTATTTCCAAATCACATAAGTCTACTCGCACTGCTTCTTGGCAGCGGGGCGCCTAACTTCGATGTTCTCCCAACTTTGCTTAGGAAAAAAACGCCAAAAAACGCCTTGACTGAATTTCACGCCGCAAGCGTCCTCCACACCCCGTTTTTTTACCTGATACTCCTCCCGTTTGTGTACCTCCTACTCGATTATTTCACGGTCGCTAGCAGCTTAACCATCGCAATATCATTCTCGATAGGGGGCATCTTGCACATCTTGATGGAGTGCTTCGACGAGAAGGGCAGGCTGTTACTTTACCCCTTCAGCAAAAAGTTCTATGGAATCCCTGTATTCCCATACGATTTCTGGACTTACCTGACAAGCAAAAAAACACTGGCCATTGAGGGATTGTTCTTCGTTATAGCGTGCGCCGTGCTAGCTTTACGATGGGCGGGGTTATACGCGGGATTCTAAAAGATTACTTCTCGCGATAGTCTGCATCCTAATTTTGATTTAACTCAAAATTCCGCGCATAATTATTTTGCCCAAACTCGAATACCCAAGTAGGATAGCGCGCCCGCTCCGACCGCTGTGCCGAAAACAAAATCGCTCGCTCGACGGCCCATGCAGCGGCCGCGACTGGGTAAAGCTGCGGCGGCATGAATTTCATGAAAATTAAAATCATAGCTACATCCACCGTACCGATTCCGGCGGGCAGGAGAGGGATCAAGCCTGCCATCCACGGTAACGTCGTGGCTAACACCAACATCGCCAAGGGGGGAGTATACCCATACTCAAGCGCTTTGAAAATTACAAACAACCTTGCGATCCCAAATATCCATAAAATCGCAGCTTATTTGCGGGCCTGCGGAAAAACCCCATGATACGCGCCACAAGCCCACCAATGCGTGCCGCTGCCATCTTGCCGCGTAGAACGTGCCAAAAAAGCAAACTCCAGCCGATAATGATAGCGGCCCAGAACATCATAATCACCAATGCTGACCAAATGGGCGTCCATTCAATAGATAGCAATAATCCAATCATCACAAATGAAAGGAAAACTGGAAAATCCAATATAAACTCGCCTAAAATCGTGGCAAAGCCGGATGAGTATGAAATTCGCTGAGTTTTATTCAGCAAATATGCTCGCGCGACTGGGTCACCACCAGAATATGTAAATGGCGTAACGTTGTTGATGAAAATCCCGCCTAAAATCACCACGTAAAGGTTGCGCAGGCCAACCTGATGTCCAACCCTTGAAAGTGTCACATTCCAGCGACCTGCCCAGAAGGCCACACCAAAGAGGTAAACACCAAAAGCTAAAATCAGCAGTATTGGGTTGGCTCTGCCCAAGGCTTGGAACATCGCGTAGAGATCCTCACGTGCAAAAAGTAATGCTGCTATCGCAACTACCACAACAACGAAAAGAGCGAAGAGTAGAGTCCTCCGGGTGGTGAATCTCTTGGTTCGAGCCAATGCAAACCTCCAGTCCCATCATCTCATAATACGGTTTAAGTATTCCTAAATCGACTTAATTAAGGTAATCCGCATGCCGAAAGAAACCATCAACCCCCAACTGCTAAAAATCTTGGCGTGCCCAGTCTGCAAGCGCGATGTTGAGCTCAAAGGTAACGAGCTGGTTTGCGTTGAATGCAGAAAGCGCTACCCTATCGTGGATGGGATCCCTCATCTTCTCCCCGATGAACTACGGTAATGCCACCTCTATCACCACTCTCACGCTCATTAGGGATTGCAGCTTACTCACGAAACTCCTAGAAAGACCCGCTGCTGCTTTGTCTGCTCTAATCGCGAGCGTACGCCCACAAATGAACTCACTTTTTCTGACCACCAAATCGGTAGGATGCTCAAGAGTTAATGAAGGATGACCAAAAGCATGAACTTTCTCCACTCTTCCACCAGCCTCAATTGTGATGGTAACTGCCGCGCCCGACCTAACGGCTTTTTTAAAACCATCGCTGAACTCGGCAGCCCCCCTGCTCGCTGCAACCGCGATTATGCAATCTCCCTTGGGACCAACTTCCTCATCCTTCGTGATCATCAATGTTGTTGGGTGCCTCGCCGTGACCCGTGGATGCCCCTTAGCCGTGATGACCTCAACGATTTCTCCCATGTTCCCCCCACTCCCTTAAGCTTGAAGGAAGATAATTTATTTTGGTTGTATGCACGAACGGGAGCGCGAGGAGTTGGTTGAGCGCCTCGTCCAATGGGGCTACCTTAGCAAGCGAGACATCATCGACGCTTTCAAAAAAGTACCACGCCATGAATTTATCCCTGAAAACATCCGGGACTACGCCTATGCCGATCAACCACTTTCGATAGGCCACGGGCAGACAATCTCGGCCCCCAGCATGATCGCCATCATGTTGGAATCGCTTGACCTCAAGGTGGGGCAAAAGGTGCTAGAAGTGGGCACCGGCTCTGGGTACAACGCTGCCCTCATCGCCGAGATTGTCGGACAAAAGGGGAAAGTCTTCTCAATAGAGCGGATTAACGAGCTGGCTGATTTCGGGCGTGCGAACCTCGATCGAACTGGATATGGCTGGGTTCATGTCGTTGTTGGGGATGGAACATGCGGCTATGAAAAAGAGGCCCCTTGGAACCGCATCCTCGTAACCGCTTGTACCCCAAAGCTACCGGAGCCTCTCCTCAAGCAGTTGAAGGTCAAAGGGAAGCTGGGCGCACCAGTTGGTCAACACTACATGTTCCAGACTTGGATGGTTGCGGAGAAGCGTGCCAAGGGGGAGCTCAAAATTGAAGAGCGAGGGGGATGCTCCTTCGTGCCGCTGGTCGGGGAATATGGGTGGAAGGCTGAGGACTAACCAAACCACTTCTCGAGCGAAACTTGTTCCAGATCACGCTGTCCTTTGAGCAACCGATCGATACCAGTCTGAACTCTTGATTCAGAAAAATCGTGTACCCCACACAAGAACTCTTTAATTCCCTCTGGGTCTGGGTCGCCCCATTTCAACTCATATTCAGCTGTGACGTTCGGCTTCAAGAAGATATCTCTCACTTCGAGCGGGTCAACCTCAAATTTTTCCCAAAGTTCGGTCTTCATAAGTTGCTTGATGGAAACGTGTTCTCGGACGAGTTCAAGCGCCTTCTTCGGACCTATCCCTTTTATCCCCGCGTTGTAATCTGTCCCAACCAAGATGCCAATATCCACGAGCTGTTCTTGAGTTACCCTGAGTTCCTTCAAGAGGGGTTGGAGTTCGATCACCTCTGGAAATACCTCGATGTACACATCCTTTCCAGGTAACTTCCGCCTGCCAGTGATGGCCAAGTTACGTACGAGTATTGGGGCTCCAAATAGCAGACTGTCGAAATCCTGACTCGCAGCCGCCCAAGCATCGTTCCGCTGGACAAGGTGCGCTGCTTGGGCCTCGCCTTCCCCCGGCGCCTGAACCCAGGGAAGCCCCATATAGCCCAAAAGTGTCTGCGCTTGTTTAATCATCTGCTCGTTCACCCGCCCTGCACGCTGTGCAAACTTCTTGGCCTCTTTAATTCTGCCCTCCTTGAGCGCGGTTGCCCACTCCTTGGCCGCCTCCTTTCTCACCGCGCGACGCTGCTTGACGGTGCGCAGCTTCAATTTAGGCGGTTCCCCATCGAACACATACACCGGCTTGATCCCCGCCTCAATTAAGTTCGCGGTCCGATAGAAGAGGCCAGATAGATGGGATGTTATTCTCCCTTTAGAATCTTTTAGAAGCTCCCCGTCACGCTGCCGGATTATAGAGAGAAACTGATAAAGCGAGTTCATCGCGTCAATCGCAATTACCCGCCCGCGAAGTTGCTCGAACTCGACCTTTTGCTTAAGCACGATGTCGCCAAGCTGGACGCCCACCTTGACACCAATAATAAATCATCTTAAACTCACTTAAACTTCTAAGAATGAATAAAAACTAGTTGAACGATTATTTTGGTTGCTTACGCGGATTCGCCCGGCATTCTCCTCACAATGGTTATCGGAATCGCTTCCTTCTCGAACTCTAATAAAGCAATATCAATTGGATTTCCCATGCCCTCAGGCACCTCGATGAGCACAGGTGCGCCCATTGATATTTGAAGAGCTCTGGCCCCCACGATGCGGGCCTTCTCAAAGCGGGTGTATTTTTTTGGGAAAATGGACGAGCCCCCATCACATCGGCGGCATACCGCCCATCCCCATACCAGGTGGGGGTCCTGGTCCCCTCTCTTCTCTCTCAAGTTTTCCAGCAGCGATAACGTCATCAATCCGCAGGATCATCTCCGTCACTTCGCTTGCCGATTTAATTGCCTGAGTCTTGATGCGAAGGGGTTCGACGATGCCCAATTTAAGAGTGTTCGTCACTTCCCCACTTATTACATCAATTCCAATATCTTTGCCATCTTTTTTCTCGTGGGCCGCGCGCAGCTGTACCAAGATATCTATTGGGTCCAACCCAGCATTCTCCGCCAAGGTCCGTGGGATGACCTCGATCGCGTCGGCAAATGCATTAATTGCAAGTGCCTCGCGTCCACTCACCGTGCCAGCGTACTCTCGCAGTCCCTTCGCGGCCTCTATCTCCGGAGCACCCCCGCCTGCTACTATCTTGCCGTCCTCTATCGCAACCGAAACCACCGAAACAGCATCGTGCACCGCACGCTCGGCTTCATCGACCACATGCTCGGTGCCACCGCGCACGAGCAGGCTTACAGCTTTCGGGTCTTTGCACCCCTCGATAAATATCATTTCTTCGCCCGCTATCTTGCGCTCCTCCACCTGTGCCGCGAACCCGAGATCTTTCGCCGTGAGATCCTTGATATTCGTAACGATTTTTCCACCGGTAGCACGCGCAAGCTTTTCTATATCTGACTCCTTGACTCTCCGCACCGCCAAGATTCCCGCCTTCGCTAAGTAGTGGATCATCGATACCCTTTTGACAGAGCACGACGTTCGCTCCTGTTTTCTTCACTTGATCCACCATCTCTTGAAGCATGTGCCGCTCTTCCTCGAGAAAGCTCCGGAGTTGCTCAGGATCGGTTATGTTTATCTTAGCACTAGTTTCTGTCCCTTTGACCTCCAAAGCTAGATTGAGGAGAATTATCTTCGCCTTCTCGACACGCTTCGGCATGCCCGGGTGGACAACCTCTTTGTCGAGCACCAAGCCCTGAATGAGCTGGGAATCGGCTGAACCTCCCCCGCTCT
>LQHI01000027.1 GCA_001515185.1 Hadesarchaea archaeon DG-33
TCCAGCTCGTCGATGTCAAGAACCCCATAAAGGCGAGGGAGAAAATCCTCAAGGCTAAGGAGCGAATTTTGGCGGAGGCGAATGAACAGGATCCAATCCTCGTAAAGCTGGGCGGTGGCGCGAAAGACATCGAAGTGCGGGTGCTCACCACTCACCTCGGCCCAATGACGATTATCCATTTGTTCATCGATGTGCGTGATGCGATGGGGGCGAATGTCATCAATACCATGTGCGAGGCGGTCGCGCCCCTGATCGAAGAGCTGACGGGGGGCAGAGTTTTTCTCCGAATAGTCTCGAACCTCGCCACTTACAGGCTGGCGCGCGCGAAGGCGGTCTTCACAAAGGAGGCGTTGGGCGGCGAGGAGGTGGTCGATGGGATCCTCCAAGCCTATGCTTTCGCTGCCGCTGACCCCTACCGCTGCGCCACCCATAATAAAGGAGTGATGAACGGAGTCATCGCGGTCGCCCTCGCGACGGCAAATGATACCCGTGCCCTCGAGGCCGGGGCCCACGCCTACGCGGCGATGGGTGGCGCTTACAAACCGCTGACCCACTGGGAGCGAACGGTTGAAGGAGACCTCTCCGGCCGGATTGAGCTGCCTGTGGCGGTCGGGACAATCGGGGGGGCTACGGCTACGCACCCCGTTGCAAAAATTTGTAGAAAGATATTGGGCGTGCAGTCGGCGCGCGAGTTGGGGGAGGTCATGGCGGCGGTCGGGCTCGCTCAGAACTTGGCAGCGATGAGGGCACTCGCAACGGTTGGCATCCAAGCCGGGCACATGGGGTTACATGCGCGAAACATAGCCGTAATGGCTGGAGCAAAGGGTAAGTTAATAGACAAAGTGGCGGCACGGTTGGTCGAGGGGCGAAAAATCAGGGTAGATCGCGCTAAGGAAATTTTAGAAGAGCTGGCTGGTAAAAAATAAGAATTTAAAACAAAATTTAGCCATCTAAAAATTTTTTCGAATACTCGTTTTGATATCGGTATACTCCACATGGATGCCTCGTCTTGCCAGCTCCTGAATCACATGAGAGAAGGGTATTAAATATTCGAACTCGAGCTCCTGCACCAAGCTTCGATCGATCGCGCTCAACTGCTGCGTGAGTTGTTCGAGCTTATCTTTCGGCGCGAACTCCTGCATAATCGCTGCGTGACAGCTTACGCCGGCATCGAGCAAGTTTCGAAGCGCAGTGAGCTGCAACTCAAAAGCTTCTAGTTTTGCTCCCGTGAGATGCGAGAAATGTTCGGCATCGCACCCCTTCAAAGATACCCGAACGTGCAAGTTCTCAAATTTTCCAAGTGCTTGAGCATAACTTGGATCGGCCCCAAGCAGAATCCCGTTCGTTTCGAGGATGAAGGAGTAGTTTGTCTGTTCAACGAGCCCGAGCAAGCAAAGCAGATGTTGTCTGCCTATCGTCGGTTCATTCCCGCTGATTCTAAGCTGAGAATACCCGTGCTTCTTAGCGATTGCGTTGAGCTTAGCGAAGACTTGCGCGGGGTTATAAAAGCGTCCAACCCGCTCGGGATTCGTCAGTGGTGCCCTACTCCAGCAAAATGCACAGCGGAGGCAACATCCGACGCAATCAGCAGTTGCTATGCCGCCGTAAAATCGCGCAGCACGAAAGCGATAGTACTTGCGTTCATCGCCGCGTGCAACTATTTCCTCCAATCGTCCGGCTAGCTCAATCGGATCGTACATGTTTTCAATTTGGTTTTGTCATCCGAAGGTGAATACTTTCGGTCACCTCTCCCTGAAAATACCTATAAACGAGAAGCGGATAATTGTTTTGAGGCTGGATTATGGAGCTAAATTTTGAACAAATGGTCCAAGAGATTTTAGATAATACAAAAATCGACCATGACGAGCTAATGAAGCGCATCCGGCAGAAACAGGACGAACTCAGCGGGTTTGTGACCCTCGAAGGCGCGGCCACTATCGTCGGTCGGGAATTGGGGGTTGTTTTTAAGAGAAAAGAACCTGAGATTCGAACCCTACACATCGAGGACCTCATCCCGGGAATGTCAAAAGTGGACATCGTCGGTCGGGTCGTCCGCATTTACGAACCGCGGGAGTTTCAGCGCTCTAGCGGTAAGGCCGGGCGTGTGGGGAGTCTGTTGCTCCAAGATAAAACCGGACAGATTAGAATCGCGCTATGGAACGACAAGACCTCGTTGATTGAGGAGAGTAAGGTCCGGAAGGGAGATGCTGTTCAAGTCAAAAATGCCTACGTGCGCCAGGGGTTGAACAAGCAGCCTGAGCTCAGTCTTGGGATGCGGGGTTCCTTACTCGTGAATCCAGAAGACCCGCGCGTATCGGACCTCCCGCCGCTTGTTGAAACTAAGGTTAGAATTGCAGATCTCAAACCAGAGCTCATCGAGGTGGACATCATCGGCAGAGTGGTGACGACGAGCGACATCAGGGAATTTGAGCGCCCCGATGGAACCACTGGCAAGGTTGCGAGCCTCATACTCATGGACTCGACAGGCCAGGTGCGGGTTTCCTTCTGGGATGAGCGGACGGAGTTCGTGAAGAATCTCAAGCTGGGGATCGCGGTGAAGCTCGAAAATGCGTCGGTGCGGCCCGGATTGAGAAACAGGCCCGAACTCAGCTTAGGGTCGCGAGGGCGTCTGCTCATGAACCCGCCAGAGGCGGAAGTGGCAGAACTGCCCGAGCTGCCCGAGCGCCCGCTCAAGCTAGAGGAGCTCGAGGCCAGCATGCCGACGGTTGACCTTGCGGCTAGGGTCAGGCGAAAGCTCCCGTTGCAGGAGTTCAAGCGGGACGATGGGACATCAGGGAAAGTTATCAGCGTGATTCTCGCGGACGAGACGGGCACCGCTCGCGCCTCCTTTTGGGGTGATGTGGCGGAGCTCGCGCAGAAGCTGAAGCTGAACGATATCGTGTTCCTGCGCAATGCCTACACGCGCGTCGGTTTGACTGGTAAACCGGAGGTGCATGTCGGCAAAATCGCGCGAGTTGAGGTGAATCCACCCGACGTGACTGTCGGGGCACTCGAGCCAAGCCGTATAAAAATTGGCGAGGTCGAGCCGAACATGGACGCGCTTGAGGTAATCGGGAGGGTGGTCGAGGTCATGGCACCGCGTGAGTTTGCTCGGGGCGATGGTAGCACGGGGAAGGTCGCGTCCATTGTCATCGGTGACCAAACGGGTACAACGAGGGCATCGCTCTGGCACGAGCACGCGGATAAAGCGGTCGGCATCAAGGTTGGGGATGTCGTCAAATTCACAAACTGCTACAGCACGCTGGGTCTCTTTGGCCAGCCTGAGCTTCATCTCGGCAAGCAAGGACAACTTGAGATAAATCCAGCAATCTCCGAAGAATTGCCGCCCGCGGATGCGATTAAGCTAGCCGCACCGGCACCCAAACGGATTAGCATTGCAGATGTCCAGAAAGAGGGGATGAGGGTCCAAGTCAGAGGAACCGTGGTGCGGGTCTTCCACCGGCGTCCAGTATTCGACATCTGCCCCGACTGCGGACGGAGCCTAGGGAGCGTGGACACCAGTTTGATGTGCGAGGAGTGCGGGAAGGTCGTGACACCTGAACATCGCGTCGTGCTGAGCTTCGTGCTCGACGACGGCACCGGCAACTTCCGGGTAGCCCTTTTCGGCAAGGTCGCGGAGAGCCTGCTCGGTATGGGAGCGCAACAGGTTTTCGAACTCTTCAAGGGTACTCCTGATTTGGCCGAGCTTTACGATAAGTTCAAACTGATTGGGAAGGAGCTTGTCCTTACAGGTACGACCCGGCACGACAAGTACTTCGACCAACTCGAACTCCGAGCGAGCGACGTGCAGTTTCCCGAGCCGAAAGAAGAGGCGCAAGCGCTGCTCAAAAAGATAAAAGCGGGAACGTGAAAAGTAAATGGAGGGTTAATTTTTGGTAGAGGAAGTGAAACGCACAATCGAAAGTTTACCTGGAGTAGGAGAAGCAACTGCTGAGAAGCTTCGGGAGGCAGGTTATCGAACGATTGAATCGATCGCTGTGGCCTCGATAGCGGAGCTGCATGAAGCTGCAGAGATCGGTGAGGGGCAAGCAAAAAAAATAATCGCTGCTGCTAGGGAGATTGCGGAATTCGGCATCTTCGTCACCGCCGACAAAGTCCTCGAGCGCCGGGAAAAAGTTGGATTGATAACCACGAGCAGTGAGCAGCTAGACACGCTACTCGGCGGAGGAATTGAAACTCAAGCAGTGACCGAGGTTTTTGGTGAATTCGGGTCAGGAAAAACCCAGTTGGCCCACCAGCTCTGCGTTAACGTCCAGCTCCCACCCGAGCAAAAGGGGTTAGGGGGGAAGGCGATTTACATCGACACCGAGAATACTTTTAGACCCGAACGGATTCGGGACATGGCGATTGGCCTCAACCTCGACCCGATGAAGACCCTCCAAAACGTCCTCTACATAAGGTCTTACAACACCGACCAGCAGATTCTGATAGCCGAGAAGGCCGAGGAGAAAATCGAGGAGGAAAATGTGCGCCTCATGATAATCGATTCTCTTACCTCACACTTCCGGGCCGAGTACGTTGGGCGGGGAGCTCTAGCCAACCGCCAGCAGAAGTTGAACCGCCACCTCCTGACGCTTCATCGAATAGCCGACCTCCACGACCTAGCCATCTTCGTGACGAACCAAGTGATGGCGAGGCCTGACGTTTTCTTCGGGGACCCCACCCGACCGATCGGGGGGCATGTGCTCGCCCACTCCGCCACGACCCGCGTCTACCTTCGAAAATCCAAGGGTGGAAAGCGGATCGCGCGGATATTTGACAGCCCCAACTTGCCCGAGGCCGAGGCGGTCTTCATGATTAGTGGGCAAGGGATAAGGGACTGAATTGGGTGGAAGTTTGATAAGGTTTGTTGCTGTCGACATCGACGGCACGCTGACGTTTAGAAATCGAAGACTTGATATCGCTGGCGTGAGTGCCATTCAAAAGGCCGAGGATTCGGGTCTGCCCGTGGTGCTTGCGACGGGAAACGTGCTCGCGTTCGCGGAGGCTGCCGCGATCATGCTTGGGACTTCGGGGCCGCTGATAGCCGAGGATGGAGGAATTGTGTTCGACCCAGCCAGCGGGTGGGAATGTGTACTCGGCGACCGTGTCGATACCGAGCGTGGGCTGGCTGTTCTTGAACGGGAATTTGGCCCTCTGCAGCAGACTAGGAGTTCGAGGGTACGCCGCACGGGCCTAACCCTTAAGCGAACAATCGAAGCTGGGGCCGCCGAGGAGCTTTTCAGGCGCGAGGGGCTTAATCTAGTTGCTGTCGGATTAGGCGCATCGATTAATCTTCGAAGTCCAAACGTGAACAAAGGAAACGCGCTCCGGAAAGTCGCCTCGTTCTTGAGGGTGCCACTCGCCGAAGTTGCGGCCATAGGGAATGACCCGAACGATGTCGAGATGTTGGAGTCCGCGGGATTGAGCTTCGCCGTAGCAAACTCGCACGAAGCGGTGAAGCGCGTATCTACCTACGTGACCGCAGAGCCTCACGGAAAGGGCGTCGCGGAAGCCATCGAGAAAATTCTCAGCTTGCGGAACTAGCTTTCACGAGTGATGCTGCTAGAAAAAAGAATTTCACTGTCTTAAAATTTGTGTGGTGTGCAAGGTTTAAACAAATCTCGCTCCTTTGTTGTCTTGGTGGTGTCGATGAAGATCGGCGTAATCGCTGACCCCCACTCAAACCTCGCGGCGCTCAAGGCCGTGCTCAAAGACATGCCTCGCGTTGATGAACTCGTCTGCGTGGGCGACCTCGTGGGGTACGCCGCTGAGCCCAACGAAGTGGTGAAGTTGGCTAGGGCGAAGCGGATGCGGATGGTGATGGGAAATCATGATTACGCAACAGTGACGCGCGATGTGCGGGGCTTCAACCCGCTAGCGGCCAAAGCGGCGTTATGGACCGCCGATAACTTGAGCAAGGAAAATCTCGAATTTTTATCTAACCTCCCAACCCACCTCGTGCTGACATACGGAAAGCAAAGGGTCTACGTGGCACATGGGAGCCCCCGCGACCCGCTTAACGAATATATCTTTCCAGATACCTCGAACCGCGTGCTAGCAGAACTCGTTCGCGACCTAGATGCGGATATCCTCGTGCTCGGTCACACCCACATGCCGATTGAGCGCGTCGTCTTTGGCAAGCTGATTCTTAACCCGGGCGGGGTGGGGCAGCCGCGTGATCGCGACCCCCGAGCTAGCTACGCGGTTCTAAACCTGGGCAAGGATGTAAAGGTAAGCTTCCATAGGGTCGGCTACGATGTAAAAATCACGGCTGAAAAAATAGAAGCTGCAGGATTACCCAGTGAACTCGCGACGAGATTGTTCTTTGGATGGTAGTTAGGGTAATGTCCCTGGAACGCCGGGCTTCGGGCCCGTCTTGAGCTGCTGAATCGCTAAAACGCGCTCGTTGATGACGATGAAATCGCGTATTGACATAACGGCGCTGAAGGGGATCAAGGCATTACCGCTCGAGTCGCGGGGGATATTCCCGAGCGTCTCCTTCGAGATTGGTCTTACCACGATCGATTGGACCTTTCCGTCTTTTTCATCAAAGAGAATATCCTGGAGCTTTCCCACCTGCATGCCCCTATCTGAGATGACGCCTATCGCCCGGAGCTTACTCACTATAACCTGTGGCAAATTATATCCTCCGCCCTAATTTATTGTTGAACCTTATTAAACCTTAGTAGTGCATCCCCGTCGCTTCTTCCGCCACGCGCTTGCTTTTTCTCTCCGTGAAAGTTTCATACGCTTTGACCATCTCTGGTATCAAGGAAGGTTTGATGCCTTCCATTGCCTCGCGGAAGTGTTGCATTCGAACTTCCTTGCCCTTTATGTCCTTTCGCAGCACCCGCATCGCAGCCTCACGGCATAGGGCGGCGATGTCCGGTGTGGATTTTGAGTATCTCTAAACGGGCGTTCTCGTCGGGGGCTGGAGCCAACACAAGCCTGTCGAAGCGCCCGGGGCGGAGCAGCGCCGGATCTACTAGGTCGGGACGGTTAGTTGCACCGATTACGACGACATTTTCAAGTTTCTCCAGCCCGTCGAGCTCGGTAAGCAGCTGGCTTATCACTCGCTCGGTCACGTGGGCGTCCCCGAACCCAGAGCCGCGTCTAGGCACGAGCGCGTCAATCTCATCGAAAAAGATTATCGCGGGGGCAGCCATCTTGGCCTTCCGGAAGGTCTCGCGCACCCCCTTCTCAGATTCCCCTACCCATTTGCTCAGGAGCTG
>LQHI01000028.1 GCA_001515185.1 Hadesarchaea archaeon DG-33
CAACCACCTAACCATAACCTGTCGCCCATCCGCTTGTGAGCCGGTTGTTGCGGAATATCGTCCCGGTGCCAGCATCATAGTTGTCCGCCGTCACTCCGGCCTGGTAGAGGTCGTTGTTGATTACGAGGTTGTTGTCGCAATCTGCTGAGTTTATCCTGATGCCGTAACGCTGCTTGTTTGTCCCCGTGCCGCGCCTGACCGTGTTTCCCTGGATGTTGTTGTAATCGCAATTACCATCGACAAAAATGCCGTCGTATGTGTTGTCGTTATCTTGGGAGTTGCCCACCACCGTGTTGACCGAGATGGTGTTGTTGTAAAAAGGATCGAAGCTCGTGGCGTACAAGTAGATGCCGTGATGGCCGTTCCCCGTGCAGGTGTTGCCGCTCACCGTGTTGTTGATGCTCGGGGAGTTCAAGAGGATGCCGTCTTCGCCGTTCCCCGTGCAGGTATTGCCGTTCACTGTGTTGTTGTTCGAGTAGCTCAAGTGGATGCCGTCTTCGCCGTTCCCCGTGCAGGTATTGCCGGTGATAGTGTTGGACCCCGCGTATACCACGATGATGCCGTCGCTACCGTTCCCCTGGCAGGTGTTGCTCGTGACCGTGTTGTTGCCCGAGTCGGACAAGTAGATGCCGTGATGGCCGTTCCCCGTGCAGGTGTTGCCGTTCACCGTGTTGATTTCCGAGGATTCCAAGAGGATGCCGTAGTTGTCGTTCCCCGTGCAGGTGTTGCCGTTCACCGTGTTGTTTTCTGAGGATTCCAAGAGGATGCCACCGATGTCGTTCCCTTGGCAGGTGTTTCCGCTGATTGAGTTGTTGAACGACCCACCCAGGTAGATGCCTCCGGTGCCGTTACCTTGGCACGTATTCCCACCGACCGCGTTGCCGTTCGATAAGAAGTACAGCAAGATTCCGTGGTCGTCGAAGTTCTCCACTTGGCAGCCGACGATCTTCGAATCTTCCACATTCTCGAAGCAAATCCCGCTACCAGCTGTATTGTTCAACCCGTTGCCCCATATCCTCAGGTTCGCGACGAGCACGTTCCCGCAGTTCGTTGCCTGGAGGACGTTGTCGTTCACATTGTTCGCTAGGTAAAGCAAGGTTCCCGCCCCGGAGCCGATCAGGGCGACTTTGTTGTCTAGAGTTATCGTGCCGCCTATGTTGTACGTCCCCTCCCTGAGGTAGACGCTTCCGCCTTCCGAGGGCAGGTTGTCGAGGGCCTGCTGGATCTGAACTTGGTCGTCAGTGCCACCGCATACGAAGTCCGCGTTTTCGTTGTCTATTGAGTTGTATGCCGCCACGACGAAACTCGCAAACCCATAACCGCGAGGCCCTTCAGACCCAGTTGGTCCTTGCGCTCCTGCCGCTCCTGCTGGCCCCGCTGGTCCCTGTGGCCCCGCTGGCCCCGTCGCCCCCGTGGCGCCAGTTGGTCCTTGAGCCCCCTGCTCACCTTGGGGTCCTGCTGGTCCTAGAGGCCCTTGAGGTCCCTGGATGAGGACCGCCGAAATCCCCGCACCAGCCGCGACTATGGAAATGATTAATGCAATGATGGCAACTTCGGAAACCGGGATAATTGCTCGTTGTCCTTTCATTTTTCCCCCAGCGCTCGCGCGATTTTCCGCAAAAGCACGTAAGAAACTAGGATAAACCCATAATAACTTTTTCCTTTTAGCAGGCATTTGTATATTTTTTATTAATATTTTCATTATAATGTAGAAAATTTTCAATATAATTTAGAAAAAACCAAATAGATATTTTCAGACAGTAGTTCCAGACAATGAATTTTCTTCTCACCCGAGCTACGTGATTTTTCACCGATACGTGAAAAACTTAAATTTTCATAATAACTTTTTCTACAGAAATCATCTCGATCAGAATCTGTGTTTATTTTTTGTAAGCCAGCGCGTCTAGGAATAGTTTAACCGTAGCGCCGGGCTTTAGTCTCGTGGCGTCAATTTCGTAAACTCTGTTTATACCGTGAATCTGAACCGCTTCCCACAAAATTATATCCAGTGCCTCCGCCTCGACATTTTCGCGGGTTTTAGTCTTTGAGTACTTGCGGGCTCGAAGGCGTCGCTCGAGAATCCTCGGTCGGGTGCGGAGGACCACAACGTGGGTGAGGTACCTTTTCGGTAGCAGGTGGGCAAGCAGTCCCTCTACGACGGCCGGGCCGCGAGAAGCTCGAACGGCACGGACGAACTCCTCCCGCATTTTTGGGAGATTGACTATCTTCGTGCCATCGACATCGAGCCTGTAAATTTTTTTCTTTTCGATTAACGCGTTGAGATCAATCACTTTTGCGCCTAGCTTTTTCGCGAGCGCCCGGGCAAAGATAGACTTCCCCGTTCCCGGGGTGCCGCTAACCGCGATTACCATCCGCGCCATTAAAGTTTCTCCGAGCGGAGGTCGATGATGTTTTTGATGTCCTTGCCCGTCGAGATCAAGGTGACTGGTACCTTGAGTTCACCTTCGATGTGCTCGATAAACTCTTTTGCATTCGCGGGGAGCTGCCCGTAACTTTTAATTCCCGAGCTCCCCTTGAAAAGCCGGTCTAGGCAAGTTATCGTGAGCTGGGTGGCACCGTTTATCATCACCGAGCGCTTTGCCAGATCGAAGTCGAACGCCCCGATGCGCCTCCGCCGCCCGGTGACCGTGCCGTACTCGACTATGCCCAATCGCTCAGCTTCCTCCATGGCCATCTCAGTCGGAAAAGGCCCTTCACCGACTCGGCTCACGTATGCTTTGAAGATGAGCATGACATCGTCCACTTTAGTCGGGCCCACACCGACATCGGCCGCAAGCGTGCACGCCGATGTGTCTTTGCTCGTGACATAGGGATAGGTGCCGTGAATCAAGGAAAGACCAAAGCCCTGCGATCCCTCAATGAGCACGAGTTCGTTCTTTCCTAAAGAGTCGTTAACTTCTTGGGGGACATCGGTGAGAAAGCGTTCGAGTTCGGGAATATCCTTGGCCAGCTTTGCAACTCGGTTCACCCTTGCCACATTCGCGGGGCCGCAGCCCGTTCCCGTAGTGCCTATCTTGCCCTTTAGGTGAGCTGAGGATCGATCCTGCTCGATGTGTGAGGACTCGATGACTGTGCAGCGGTGGTCCACGCCAACTCTATCTCCAGAATCAGTCAGCTTAACCTCTTTCAGCACAATCTCGGGGTTTATGAGCACCCCGGGCCCGATGAGCAAACGTGCCCCTTTGTAAACGAATCCACATGGAAGCTGGCGTAGTCCAAATTTATTATCCAGCGAATATACCGTGTGGCCGGCGTTTGGGCCCACTCCCGCCCGTGCGATGATTTTCGGCTTGTCATTGAGCGCTAGATACGCGACTACCTTTCCCTTTCCTTCGTCGCCCCAAAATCCTCCCGCAACAATCATGCACGGCAACTTCTCACCCCTTCGTTATTATGAGGCACTCGCTTAAATTTTTATTTAAACTTGCCTATATGAAGTGTATAAGAAAAAACGCCACGTGATTTTGACCCAATCATGATTAGCGTGAGCGCACGTACAAAAATTTCCAAATCATGCGGAGTCATTAAAAACTCGATTTTCACCAAAAACACTGATTTAAAAGCCCATTTGAGGAAAGATTTAAATACTGCCCAAATAAAGGGAAAATTTGCCCCATAAGTGGCTTGAAATAATCGAGGAGGCGGATAAATGGTTGAATTGCCTGTTGCGGCGATAGATCGTATCATACGAAAATCGGGCGCCAGACGGGTGAGTGAGAGCGCAGCCGTCGCATTAGCCGAGGTTCTTGAAGAGCGCGCCATCACAATTTCGAACGAAGCAGCTAAACTCGCGGAGCATGCTGGACGAAGAACCGTTCGAGATGTAGACATACGATTGGCCGCAAAAAGAATATAGCTAAATTTTAAATTCTCCCCACCCCAATGATTTTGGGGTGTGATTGAGCGAAGCCGAGCCGCGCGTAAGCGAGATGCCGCGCCTCTATAATCTCTTCGACATACCAAAGCTCATGTCGGTGAGAACAGCTACAATGCTTCGCTCAAAAGTTGATTTCAGAGAAATTCTCAAGCGCATCCCCCGTGCGCGTAAGATAAAAACATCAAACAAGGAGATCGTGAAATTCGAACTCAGTCGGGGCATTTATCTCCTCCTTTTCCCTTCGTACTATGTCGAGGTTCACGCCCCTGATGAAGGAAGAGTTCGTGAGGTCTTGCTAGCATTCAGGGACGAACTTTTCAAAAACGGGCTGATCAAATAGCTGGTTCTAGCATGCGCGATTTGTTAAAAGGTGCACGAATAGCAGTCAAGACCTGCATGGGTGTCAGGCGAGGAGAAAGTGTCCTCGTGGTCACGGACTCGCCTAGGCTGAAGATTGCCGAAGCCCTCCTAAAGGCTGCTCGCGCGGCTGGAGCTGAAGCCACGCTCATCTGTATGCAAACGCTCAGTAGACACGGCGAGGAACCTCCTGAAGTCGTCGCGAGCGCGATGCGCGCCGTTGATGTCGTGCTCGCACCAACAACTTATTCACTCACTCACACACAAGCGCGACATCAAGCCTGTAGAGCCGGTGCTAGAATTGCCACCATGCCCATGATAACTGAGGATATGATGCGGCGAGGCGCGATGCTCGCTAACTACCGCAAGGTCAACAGGCGTACGAAAAAGATGGCTGCGCTCTTGAGTAGAGCTTCCGAGGTTGAGGTCAACTCACCCACTGGGACGGAACTCAGCCTCAGCCTTAAGGGGCGAGAAGCTCACTCCGATACAGGCATTTTTCATCAACCGGGTGATTTTGGAAACTTGCCAGCTGGTGAGGCATTCATCGCACCCGTCGAGGGGATCGCAGAAGGACGGGCGGTTGTTGGTGGAAGCATGGTAGGTTTTCCCCGCGAGACGGTCGAGATAATTATCAAAAAAGGAATGGCTTCCAAGATCTCGGGTGCTCACGCCGCCAAGCTGAAAAAGCTGCTGAAAGCGGTTGGACCTAAGGCCTACAATTTAGCTGAATTAGGCGTGGGTACAAATCCAAAGGCTCGGCTAATCGGCAACATAATCGAGGATGAAAAGGTACTTGGGACCTGCCATATAGCGCTCGGCGATAATTCAACTTTTGGAGGGAAGGTCAGGGCGGGTGTCCACATCGATGGCATCATATTGCGCCCGACGGTCAAGTTGGATGAAAAAATTATGATGAGACGAGGACGGCTCATGGTTTAAATCCTCGTGTATCCTTGAGAATTTATGCGATTCAACAGAAAAAAATTTACCCGGATGGATTATACTTTGTTTTAAAGCCTAAACTTCTACAACATTTTTAAATCGATGTGCTAAAAGCTACGCGAGGGGTAATTTGATAGTCATCGCCGGGTCTGCATCATCCAAGCTCGCGGCGAGGGTTGCAAAGCAGCTCAAGTGCCCACTTGTAAAGCCCGAGTTGAAGCACTCCCCTCACGGTGAAACTTACTTACGCATTGGCACAAAGCTAAAAGGCGCGCATGCTATCGTCGTGCAGTCGACCCCTTATCCCCAGAATGACAATTTGATGGAGCTTTTTTTCTTACTAGGCGCTGCAAAAGATTCGGGCGCTATACACGTCACTGCAGTCGTGCCATACCTTGCTTACGCACGGCAAAGCAAACGCTACAAGCCGGGAGAAGCGATAAGTGCACAAACAATTTGCAAACTCATAGGGCATGAAGCAGATGAACTATTTGTTGTAGATATTCATGATGTTAAAATAATGAAAAATTTCTTGACCCCGGCTCGTGACCTTTCTGCCGCACCCCTCCTCGGACAGTACTTCTCCAGCCTTAATTTGAAGCGTCCTCTAATCTTAGGGCCTGATCAAAAAGCGTTTGAGTGTGCAAGTCGCGCAGCAGTAGAGCTTGGGGCAGAATCAGACTATCTAACGAAGAAGAGAGTTACCCCAACCAAGGTTATAACACAAACCAAATCGCTTGACGTTGCAGGGCGTGATGTGGTGATAATTGACGACATTATCAGCACGGGCGGCACTATCATCGAGGCTACCAAATCTCTTAAGCAATGTCGTACACGCAGAATTTATGCTGCATGTACGCATGCTGTACTCGTTGGCAATGCGCTGAAAAAACTTACCGCCGCGGGCGTGACAAAGGTTATAGCCACGGATACGATTGAGACTCAGGTGAGCGTTGCCTCGGTTGCGCCAGTCATTGCCGAAGCTATTCGAAAATGAGGGGAATAGAAAAAGTTTAATTTCGACTAACTAATTTACTAGGGGTTTAAAAAAATGGCACCGTTCGGCGGAAAAACAGCGCCGCATGATGAAGACTTGATAAAGAAGCTAGATGCAATAGCTCTTTCCCTTAGGAAGGATTCTCTCATCATGACGACGAAGGCTTGTTCAGGGCATATAGGCGGATCCCTTTCCGCCGCCGACATCGTGGCAGCTTTATATTTTCATCACCTTAGGTATGACCCCAAAAATCCAGATTGGGAAGATAGAGATCGGTTCATATTGTCTAAGGGTCATGCTTGTCCGGTAATTTATGCAGCATTGGCAAAGGCAGGGTATTTCTCAAGAGAAGAACTGTGGACGTTAAGAAAAATCGGAAGCATTCTCCAAGGGCACCCTGACATGAGAAGAACACCGGGTATAGAAACGTCTACCGGAACTCTCGGCCAAGGCTTATCCATAGGCGAAGGAATGGCATTAGCGGCTAGGTTAGACGGGAAATCGTATCGAGTGCACGTCTTGCTCGGCGATGGAGAACTCGATGAAGGGCAAGTTTGGGAAGCGGCGATGTCGGCATCACACTACCGGATAGACAACTTGACTGGGATCGTGGATCTCAACTCTCACCAGTTGAGCGGGTGCACCGATAAGATCATGTCGCTCAGACCTGTAGCCGATAAATGGCGGGCATTCGGTTGGCACGTAATCGAGATCGATGGCCACCAGATGAAGCAAATCCTCGACTCGCTCGACGAAGCGGAAAGGATAAAAGGCAAGCCTACTGTGATCATCGCTCACACGAACAAAGGCAAAGGTGTTTCATTCATCGAAAAATCTTTCGCCGAGGGGCACTCCGAATATCACGGGATCCCCTTGACCGAATCGGAACTAGCTCAAGCTTTGGAGGAATTACATGAGTGAGCGTTTGGAAGCAACCCGAAATGCATATGGGGAGGCTTTAGTCGAACTTGGGCGGACCAACAAAAATGTGGTGGTCTTGGACGCGGACCTCTCACCCTCGACTAAAACCTCCAAGTTCGCTGAAGAATTTCCAGAGCGATTCTTCGATGTGGGGGTAGCTGAAGCAAACTTGATCTCGATGGCTGCGGGGTTCGCCTCCGCGGGAAAGACCGCTTTCGCAAGTACCTTCTCGGTCTTCGGCACGGAAAAAGGGTTGAATCAATTCAAGCAATCTGCTGCCTATCCCAAGCTCAACGTGAAGCTCGTGGTGACTCACGGAGGAATAAGCGTAGGGGAAGATGGAGTATCTCACTTCTGCATCGAGGATATAGCTGTTATGCGCTCGTTACCTAACGTGACAGTCGTAATTCCAGCAGATGCTATCGAAACCAGAGTTGCGACCAAAGCGATAGCCGAATACGAAGGACCGGTTTTCATGAGGTTGAGCCGCCCCAAAACACCCCTGATTTATGAAGAGGGTTATCGATACGCTGGCACCGAGTTGACTTTTCAGTTGGGCAAAAGCGTGACTCTAAAGGAGGGTGAGGATGTGACGATCGTGGCCACAGGCCTAATGGTGGCCGAGGCACTAGTTGCAGCGTCCGATTTGGCGAAGGAAGGAATAGATGCCGGCGTGATTAATATCCACACCATTAAACCCCTTGACCAAGAGGCGATTTTGATGGCGGCAAGAGAAAGTGGCGCGATAGTCACGGCCGAGGAACACAACATCTTAGGAGGATTGGGCGGGGCAGTGGCGGAGGTGCTCGTGGAGAACACCCCCGTACCTATGGCACGGGTGGGCATTAGAAATAGCTTCGGCGAATCAGGACCTTGGAAGGAACTGTTTGCCAAGTATGGTTTGACTTCCTCTGATATCTTAAAGAAGGTTAAAGAGGTAATGAAAAGAAGGGGCTAGATAATGTTAAAAATAGCGGCCTCGTTACTCTCCGCGGACTTCAGCAGGCTAGGGGAAGAAGTTAAAAATGCTGAGAAAGAGGGAGTCGACTTCATCCACTGGGACATCATGGATGGTCACTTCGTGCCGAATATCACCTTCGGGCCAGCGGTGATTCAGTCGCTAAGGGATAAAACCAAGTTACCGTTTAATGCTCATCTAATGATCGAGAAGCCGTACAATTTTATTGAAAAGTTTGCCGAGGTCGGTAGCGATATTGTATCTGTTCATGCTGAAGCGTGTGATCATTTGCAGCATACTGTCCGGGATATCAAGAACTTGGGAGTAAAAGTAGGGGTGGCATTGAATCCTGCGACTCCGTTGAATGTAATTGAATATGTGCTAGATGATATTGATCTCATCCTGATTATGACGGTGAATCCTGGCTTTGGAGGTCAGGAATTCATCCCGGCTGTAATGCCAAAGGTTCAGGAAGCTAGGCAAATGGTAGAAACGCGCGGATTAAACAT
>LQHI01000029.1 GCA_001515185.1 Hadesarchaea archaeon DG-33
CCTGCCTACTCTCCGAGCTTCGGGTGAGGCGAGGCCTATTGCTGGCGCCGATGAGCCTCAACCCGGAGTCGGGCTTGGTTTCGGTTCCCATCGCTCCAGATGAGGTGGCAGAGTTTTCCGTGCTTGATGCTAGCCCTGCTGATGCGCGGCCGTTCGAGTGGAAGCAGCCTTCAAGGGTGGTGCATGAGTTAGTGAAGCACGCCCACCCGTGGCAGCTCGCTCAAGTCCAAAAGAAGTTCGTGACCGCCTAGCCCAGGGAACGCATTAAACAGGTTGTATTTTCAGGTACTGTTAAATTATTTGGCCTGAATTTCGATAGGTAGGCTAGTTCTTGAACTTGGTGTTTTTCGTAAGTGGCAATTGGCTTAAATGCTTTGCAGCGATAATCAAAAACATGAAAATTAAAGACGTGATGGAGAAGAATTTGGTTTCAATAGATGGGGAGAGAAATATAATAGACGCATGCAAGCTCATGGGTAAGATGCATATCGGTAGTGTTCTCGTCACGCTTGAAAACAAGCCCTATGGGATATTCACAGAGCGGGATTTGCTTTCTAAAGTCATAGCAAAAGGAGTGGACATAAAGAAAGCTAAGGTCAAAAACTATGCATCACATCCTCTGGTAACAGTTAGTGGTGATTATAGTGTTCGCGAATGTGCACGGATGATGTCTGACATGAAGATAAAGCGCCTGATCGTCACTTCGCGAGGAAAGATAAAAGGAATATTCACAGCATCTGATTTGGCTCGCGTGATATCTAAGTCTCCTCTGGATTTCTGAGGAGGGGGAAATAAATGGAGAAATGCTCCTCCTGTGGAAGGGAACTTCGCGATGAAGGGTTTGGAAAAGAATGGCGCAAATGTAGGTACTGTGATATGCCGCTTTGCTTTAACTGCACCCATTATTTAGGAACGTACGTACGTGGGTTATATTCATATTATTTGGATGTTGTTTGTGTTTGTGAAAAATGTAAATTTAAAAAGTAGTAGTTAGCCCCATTATTCAGTTTGTTGTTGTTCATAGTCAGATTTCAAAGTTCAACTTGATTTTAATTTTGTACCTTAGATCAAATAAGTTAACAGTTGGTATTTTCATAAGAAAGTTGGGGCAAGTTGGTGGGCGCGGATTTAGCGGGCAGGGTAAATGAGCTGAGGAGAGGCAAGGCGGGCAAACTCATAGCTCGAAGGATGCGAGAGTTCAAGGATCTCAGCCGTAAGGGCAACAAGGAATGGTTCTCGGAGTTGTGCTTCTGCGTCTTGACGGCGAATTCGACCGCGAGGCTGGGAATGAAGATTCAGCGCGAACTGGGCAGCAAGGGATTTTTGACGCTCCCGCTCGGGGAACTCAGGCACAAACTAAGGACCGCGGGGCACAGATTTTCGAACACCCGGGCACACTTCATCGTCGAAGCACGCAGATTTCGCAACATAAAGAATATCATCGAGAGATTCACGGATGCGCGGCAGGCTCGTGGGTGGCTGGTCGAGAACGTGAGGGGGTTAGGTTATAAGGAATCGAGCCATTTCTTGCGCAATGTGGGATTTGATGATTTAGCAATTTTGGACCGGCATGTGCTCAGCGTGCTGCACGAATATGGGTTAATCGATGAGGTGTCTCGCCCGCTGACACGTGGGCGATATCTGGAGATAGAGGAAAAGCTCGTGAGGCTCGCGGAGAAGCTCGGGCTCACGCTTGGCGAGCTGGACCTATATCTTTGGTACTTGAAAACGGGCGAAGTTTTGAAATAAATCAACTCGAACTCTTTTTTGAAATTAAGTGACTTCCATCGCAGCTCGTACCGGTTGTCAGCTCCCGCAAACCTTCGCGGCAGGAGGCGAAGGTTAGACCATTTTCATCGCACGCTTTCTTGACCGGCCCCATGAGTTCAAGCCTGAGTTTGCGTGGCAAGTACCAGCTGTTGTGGTGCCGTTCGCCGCGTTCGAAGTACAACGGCGCGAGCTTAGCGGTAGCTCTAGGAAAAACCTGCCGAACGCGATGCCAGCTATCGGGGCGGGGTTTAAACGTCGATGAGGTTACATGTTTGGCCCCGGTGGTGGCGGCAGCTTTGACGATTTGTTTAATTTCGGTGTCGTTTAGGCCGGGGATGATTGGGTCGAGACGCAGGCTCACGGGCACACCAGTACTTGAGAGTTTCTTTATCGCCTCCAACCTTCGTTCAGGTGGTGGCGCTCGCGGTTCGAGTTTTCGGCTCAAATTTCTTTTGAGGGTGGTTATAGTGAAGCTGACCACGCAACGCATCTTCGAGAGCAAATCGATATCACGGATGACGAGATCAGATTTCGTTATCACTTGCACTTGGCAGCCCTCGCGCAGAAAGAGTTCAAGGCAGCCGCGGGTTAGCTTAAATTTTGATTCCATCGGCGGGTAAGGATCAGAACTGTTTGACATGCTGATAACGCGGCACTTGTCGACCCGCTTGAGATTACGCTTAACCCTCTTCAATAAATTTTTCTTTATTCTGCATTCGAAAGCTCTCGGCACGTAAGATGTAACGTAACAGTAGACGCACCGATAAGAACATCCAGTGTAAGGGTTGAACCCATATTTTTTTGGGCAGGTGCAGAGAGGGTCATGCCAGGGGTCAAAATCTCGAATGACATCCACAATGACACCTTGTTGTTTCTTGTCGGCTTCCAGAAAAATTCTTCTCCAGCTTAAATTTCGTCAAAAAGCGCGCCGAGATAAGAGCCGCGGGCATCTCGATGACTGCGGACGACATAGCCCACCCGAACCGCCTTTTGAGCAGCTCGCCGAACCACGTCGCTCCGATCCTTCACGGACCGTGTGGATTACCCTTACGAGTTCTCCACGCCGCAACCCTTCGAGCGCTTTTGAATCAACCCTGTCAGCCTGCTGTTCAAGGCCTCGTTGAGCCGGCCTAGCTCTCTGAGGCCCCTACCAGTGGGATCCACCAAGATCGATTCTAGAGGCCCTTCCGGTTTGCTCTCCCGGCGCGAGAAAAATTTAGTTTAACTTCCATAAATAATTTTCTCACGCTTCGGCGGGAGGGTTCAGGCACTGTTGCAAACCCGTTTGATAGGACTTTTTTGAGAGTTTAGGGCCCTAAGTGTTGCGTTTCGTTTGATAAAACGGCTTTTTGATTGTGGAGGAGAGACGTCTGCAACCGCACCACCCTGTCTAGCCGTTGAAATTCGATGACCGGCAATTTTGATATTATTGACCTTGCCAGTTACATGAATGCAATCGTGCGTCACCTTACGCGCCACATCTGAGAGAAAACGGTCAAAGTTTTATCGCGCATTTCCTGCAAACCTTGCGGATGTCGATGTAATCCTTCCATAGACCTCGAATCATGGCTCCCACATAATGAGAACAAGTGATACATATTGGATTGCCGCAGAATTCGCATTTACCCCATTTTTTCCCAATATCTTCCATCAACAGTCCCTTTCCACAACCCGAACAGACAAAACTCAGGCCTGCGTGAACGTCTTCATAAAAGACGGTAGCTGAGTCATGATTTTCCAAGCGCTTGACCTCCCGCTTGACCTCCACGTGTCTCCCTCCCAGTTTAAACACCAAAATGCTTAAATAAATAATTTACTTACATAATTTATGTAGTAATAAGAACCAAAAAATATTGTAAGGAGAAAGATCGTTATGGAGCTGAGGAAACTGCAACTCGTGGGTCGAGCAAGTTTTTCGGTTACATTGCCCCCCAATTGGGTCAAAGAAAATAAACTAAAGCCGGGCAATCAAGTTACCCTTACCCAAGAGGATGACGGATCATTAAGGCTCGTCCCTGGTATTGTGCCCGTACGAAAAGAATTCAAGTTCACGATCGATGCCGACCGCTGCAAGCAGCGCGGGCTGCTCCAGAGGCTTGTCGTCGGGGGGTACATTCGGGGCTGCGATTTGATCGAGGTGGTATCCAAACATAGAATTAGGCGAGATCAAAAGGACGAAATCCAAGACGCGGTCAACGGCCTTTTGGGCTTTGGGATCATGGAAGTGACTTCAAATCGAGTTGCAATCCACTCCCTAATAGACCATTCTAAATTCCCCATCAGGCCACTTTTAAGAAGGTTGTGTGGACTAGCTTCCTCGATGCATAAAGATGCCATGCAGGCGCTAAGGGATAAAGATCTACCCTTGGCGGCGGATGTAACGCATCGGGAAAATGAGGTCGACAAGATATACTGGCTAGCAATAAGACAACTTGTGGCGGTAACTCACGATAAAAGCCTCCTTCAAAAGGTCGGCTTGGAGGGGGCGCCTGATCCATTCAGTCACCAAGCTGTAGCAGTTAGATTGGAGGAAATTGCGGATTGTGCTGAAGATATCGCGCAGAGTCTGCTGGCCCTCGGGAAAAAGAAGATAGGTGATGCGGAGCTACAAGATGTAATCAAGCTCAGCGAGCTAGCTTACGAAGCATGCCACAACGCGTGTGAGGCATTTTTTAAGGAGAAAATGGCGGCGGCCGATAGCGCGGTAAGGATTGTTGACAATTTTGAGGATAGAGTGGAGAAACTTGTCGAGGTAGTGCGCACGCGGGTTGAGGATATTCATGTTGGGACATGCCTGTGTACGATAATCAGGAACCTATGTACGATAGCTGAATGTGGAAAGAGAATTGCGGAGGTAACGATCAACAATTCTATACTTGTAGAGGGCGGACTCCAAAGGTTGTAAACTTTGCAGTAATCTGTGATTAAAAAATTTTGTTATCATTTGGATGTTTCATTCGAGTAATGATTATTACCATTCTTGTGTCCCGCCGCCTTTCTTAGCAAAGAAAGCCATCTATTTTTGCCGCTTGAGTGGGCGTGTTGTTCTTAAATTCCCATTCTGTGGTCTGATGAAGTTAAAGTAAACTCGCAGCCCATCGAGCAAGGCTTGGGCGGTTTGATTGCCGTTGAATTCCTGCATGATTTTATTACGCGGTTTGCAACAGAACTGGGGTTCGAAAATTTTAAATAAGTTATGTTTGCTCCTATCAAATGGAATTCTTGGGAGGGGAAGGATGCCGAGGTGCTGTCCTAAATGTTGGCAGTACTATGAGTGCGAAAATCGGAACGAGTGTTGCCCTGAGTGCGATTACTATTCGAAAGGTGAGTGCATCTACTCTGAAGTGGAACCTTACGAGGAGTTAGAAGAGGAGTAATCGCCCCGGAAGATTCAATTTTTGCGGCGAGAAGCGTCGTAACTACTCCTAAAGTTATAAGTGCTAGTCGAAACATCTAAATTTTGGTGGGCACATGGCGTACGATCCATTCGACGATGAGTTCTTCAAGCGTATGCGGCGCATGATGCGAGATTTAGACCGTGAGTTCAAAAGAATGGAGAACAAGTTCAAGATAGACTTTCGAGAATTCGAGCGAAGGCCGGGGGTCACGGGCTTCAAGGTGGAAATAAGGGACTTCGGTAAAGGCAAACCAGAGGTCAAAGTAACACCGCTAGGCAAGCGCCCGATGAGGATAGCGCCTTTCAAAGCTCCGGCCGAAATACCCGTGGAACGGCCGAAGCCGCCAAAGGTTGAACGGAAAGAGATCAAACCCGTAACCCGCATGCTTGAGACGAACTGCGGGAAGATAGAGCGTCTTGACGAAATCGTGCTCACGATGCAGGTGCCGGGAGTGAAGAAGGAAGATGTGGAGGTTAGGCAGCTGGGTAACGCACTCGAAATCATCGCGCGGAAGACTAGTGGCGAGGCATATTTTGGAGCGTTTGAGCTTCCACCTGATGCGGCGCCAAGTGATCGAGAGGTGGAGCTGAAAGGGAAAATGTTGATTATCTCAATCCCGAGGAGAAGGCGCCCCCGCATGAAGTCTTGAGGGAAGCGAGGGTGAAGAAATGTTGATAAGGCTCGAGATGGAGCTCGAAGACGTCCCAGGACAGCTCGTCAAAGCGCTCGAGCCAATCTCACGCTACGGGGGCAACATTCAAAGCATCATGCACCAGCGTGAGCGAAAGACACCAATCGGGCGGCTACCTGTCATGCTGATTTTTGAGATCGGAGAGCGAGCGAGGCTTAATCGAATTTTAGCGGCACTTCGAGCGATGGGAGTACAGATCACCCGGATTGGGGAACGCGAGGGCGCAGTGAGGACCACAGTTTTGTTGATAGGCCACATCATCCATACCGACGTTCGGGACACTATCGACCGTCTGAACGCTCTTAAGGGGGTAATGGTGTCTGACTTAAGTCTCGCGATGGGCGCCATTGGTCAGGAATCGGCAGCTCGAATGACAATCGTGGCTGATGACGAGAAACATACGAATTTGGCCCTCTCCAGAATGCAGCAAATAGCAGACAGAAAAGAGCTGCTCATGATAACTTCACTTGAGGCGGAATGATGCGCATAATACTCGTTGGATTCGGAAACTTGGGCAGAGGGCTCAGCCGCGTGCTCGTCCAAAAAGCCAGCTTTTTGCATAGGAGCCACGGTTTGATCACAC
>LQHI01000030.1 GCA_001515185.1 Hadesarchaea archaeon DG-33
CCGCCTTGCTTCTTGACTGATCTCAACAGCACTAACACGGCGATCAGGGCGAGCACAAGCCCTGGAATCACTAGCGACAGTTGCAGCTCAATCCTAGATAGACCCGGTCGAACCAATCCAAAAACCAATATTACTATCCCCAGCACGAGCAGGACTGGCATAAAAGTTATTCCCGGTGGCGCCCGAAGCCAGCGTTCGATAGTGTCGCCAATCAGCCAGAAGTAACTGAGCGTAAGTACGGCCCCCAACGCGATGAACGCTACATTGACTAACATGTCCTGCATCATGTAAGCTCCCTCGATCAAAAGGTAGATTCCAATCACAAGGGCGACGATTGCGACATAAGCTCTAGCAGATTTCATCGTGAAGTTCATCCTCTCCCCGAAAATCGTTGGGGTTTAACTTATTTAAAGACATATCTCCTCCTGATAGGAATGCGAGTGGCTGTTCTTTGTTCGGGGGGAAAAGACTCAAGCCTTGCGCTCTGGCTTGCGCAGCAGCGGAGGCATGAAATTGCGCACATAGTTGCGATGATTCCCAAGCGAGAGGACTCCTGGATGTTCCACTTTCATAACATTCAACTTATTGACCTGTTTGCCGCGTGCGCCAGCCTGCCTCTAATCAAAACCGAAACGAGCGGCGAGCGCGAGCAGGAGCTGGAGGATTTGAAGCGGACACTTAGCGGACTCGACATCGAAGGCGTGGTGAGCGGCGCAATAGCCTCGAACTATCAAAAGAGCCGCATCGACCGCATCTGCGAGGAACTCAATCTTAAATCGCTAGCACCGCTCTGGGGCCGCGAACCAATCGAGCTACTCAGCGAGATGTTGAATGCTAGGTTTGACATCCTCATTACAAGCGTGGCCGCCCAAGGGTTTGACGAGAGCTGGCTGGGCAGAAAAATCGATGAGGAATGTCTGGAAGATCTGAAAAGGCTCCATGCCAAGTTCAAGATAAACATCTCGGCCGAAGGAGGCGAATATGAGTCACTCGTGCTCGATGCGCCTTTTTTCAAAAAACGGATCGAGGTGGTGGAGGCCGAGCGCATCTGGCGAGGAACCAACGGATATTTGCTGATTAAACACGCAAAGCTTGTGGAGAAGTGATGGGATGACGACGGCCCTCGTTTACTCCGAAAAATATCTAGAACACAACCCAGGAGAGGGGCACCCCGAGCGACCTGAGCGTCTAAAGGTGATCGTGAACGCGCTGAAGCGGGCGAAACTCTGGGGGGCACCGAAGATAAAAGTTGTCGAGCCGAGACCCACAAACCGTGAGACTCTTGAACTCATCCATGATCTTGGCTACATCGAACTCGTCGAACGCTTGAGCAAGTCTGAGACACCGCTTGATGGAGATACTCCCGTGCGCAAGAACACCTATGAGTTGGCGCTGCTGGCCGCGGGCGGGACGATCGATGCCGGACGCGTGGTACTATCTGGAGATGCTCTGAACGCATTCGCGATAGTCAGGCCCCCCGGACACCACGCCACGCAAAAGCGGGGCGGTGGGTTCTGTTATTTCAACAACATCGCGGTGATGATCGAGCGCCTCAAGCGAGAATTCAAACTCAAACGAATATTCGTCCTAGACTTCGATGCCCACCACGGCAACGGGACGCAGGATATCTTCTATGATGACCCGAGCGTGCTCTACATGTCGCTGCACCAAGACCCGCTGACACTCTACCCGGGAACTGGCTTCATCGAAGAAATGGGCTCGGGCGAAGGGGAGGGCTACACGGTAAACGTGCCGCTACCACCCGGGAGTGGCGATGCTGAGTACATGGGTGCGATGAAGGAAATTTTTGTGCCACTCACCGAGCAGTTCAAGCCGGAACTTTTTGCTGTTTCGGCCGGGTTCGATGCATATGTTGATGATCCGCTTACACAGCTGCGATTATCAACGCCCGCTTATGGATGGCTTACACGCTTTGTCGTCGAACAAGCTGAGAGGCTGTGTAAAGGGAGAGTAGTGTTTGTACTTGAAGGTGGCTACGTGGTCGATGCTTTGTCGGAGGGAGTAGTGAATGTCGTGAAAACCCTGACCAGCGAGAAACCCCTAACTTCTGTCGAACCTCGTTGCCCCAGCGTTATTGGTGAGCTCAAGAGGGTGCTTGCGAACTATTGGGAACTTTAACACTCCACAAAGTCGCGCTCACCATCGACTTTTCTCTACCTCAGACCTTTCGCTTTAATGCATCAAGCCAAATCCCGTTTTTAGTTTTAGGAATCGGCCACGCCCTCAATGAAAAAAGATACATAGCTCTGTGAAAACCAACAAAAAGGTAAACGGTATCTTTCCCTCCATCCGTTTGGTATCTTATCCTCAGTGGTCTAAAAATGCTCATCCTCCTTTTAAAAATCTCGTCAAAGCCCAAGTACAGGCCTTTTATTTTTCCATATGGTATGTTGGCCTCCAACCCATCATCCCCTTTGAGCTTCAACGCGTCTCTTCCCAAGATCACGTGCCCCTCATGTTTATGCGGTGGCTTTTTGAATATATGGTAAAATTGCCAGCCAGAACCCACCCCTTTAATGTCCTCTTCATAAGCGAATAACACCCTGCCTTTCATCGCCACCCCCGCCCCATAATTTTGTCACCACCAAGGCATGTAGTTTCTTCGCTTCCTTTATCGCCTCGCTTAACTTTTAAAGTATCCCACTTTCCCTAAAGCATTCCTATAAGATGAGCAAGAAACTTTCTCACTTTCTCCTCATCCTCTTTATGACGGCGGAAAGCAAACGTTTAAACTTCCTCGAAATAGCGCCTATAACGAAGGACTCGGCCAAGTCAGGGCCGTCCCTAGCGTAGAGGTCAGCGGAAGAAAAAAAAGAAGAATGGGGCGGAAATCGAAGTGGTCAACAAAAACAACCGCCAAGCCACTTGTTTCCAAATGACCAGCGGTCGATGTATTTCCAAGCGTCCACAGATACCCTAGGATGTGAGTCAAAATGGGTGGCAAGAAAAGGGCAACCAGCAATATTAAAGTAGGATGCATCAGCCTTAACCGTTGCCTCAATAGTCCCAATACCTGTTACGGAACTGCTAAAACTACACGTGTAGATATACCAATCATTCCAATAATATGATAGGTCTTTAACAGCAATGACCGCATTACCATAGTCCACCGTGAACTTCCCATATGCTACGGTTTTCGTCGCTCGACTTCCATCAAAATACCATGAATGAATGCACGAAGCGTAGACGATGTAAATGGTGGAGTGCGAATGAACCTCATCTAGCAGGGGAGATTCTAACTTAAATATTTTCGTGAACCCGCTTTGCACCACATTGTATGAGAGCACATTGTCACTATGTAACGTGATTTCATCCTCCTCCAAAACGATTTGATCCTTGTCATATCGCGCAATAAGTTTTGCACTGATATGACTCCATTTTATTACGTTGATGTCTCCCTCAACGTCAGTGTACCAAAGAACATCGATGGATTTTGGAGGAGTGGGATCTCCACCACCTTTCTCAATTTCGATATCAAACATAGAATAGTTGCCTAACTCAGGGAGTTCAAGCGTGAAAGCATGTTCAACTAGAGGGATTCCCACCTGTTCTTTTATAGAGTTAATCACGTTGATTTGCAAACTGGGTATTACCTTTTCACTATGAGTTTTCTCAGGGCCCGCTATCACATACCCAATCTCCTCAGAGGGAGACGGTGCTAGAGCGAGCGAAGACAATGCTAAATTAAGCACCAATGTAACTAATATCGAAGCAATTAGCAATGCACTAACTTTTAGTTTATCCATTTTTGTTAACCTCCATAATTTTTTATATACATGTAGATGTACACTGCAGAGGTATTACCTTTACTGTTTCGGATTTGAGGTATTTGTAAGCTGCGACTGTAAGAACCACCGCGACAACTACATAGCAGAGGGTTTGGGGAAAACCAAGGACTCACAAATTCACACCTATTTTCGATCGAACTTTTTAATTTTACAAAGTTGTGGCGGGCCCGGCGGTCGCACGCAAAAATACCCGGGACCAGGCCCCGCCGCGCTCGGGGAGTATGAGGGCATTTGAACCCGCCCCTGCCACATATTCGCTCACAGCGCGGTTCATTACGCCGCCGTCGGCCTTTCGCCACTTCTCCCTTGCGCCTGCTGGTGCGGTCGGATGGATAACCTCACCCAAAAGCTTGCGCCTTCAGGAACCCACACCAGCAGATTGCGCGGGAGGTATGTGCACCTATTCAGCTTTCTTGCCTCCTTGAAAGAACCAACGAACACACTTTTGTTTGCGGTTATATAAATGACACGTTTAGCACGTTTAACTTTCTTAACGTGTCTTTCCTACCTTTATTAGGGAGCTAAGCAAAAAGGCCAAGAAGCTAGTACACTGGCACGACAATTATGTCGTGTTTGTGACGCCCGAAGCCAAGGCGCTGAAGTGGAACGACAAGACAATCGTGAAAATTTCTGTGGTCGAGGAAAAAGGCGAAAAGAAAATCGTCATCGAAAAGGGGATGGAGCTTTAGTTTCCATTCCTAGGTTTGTCTGTCGTTAGCGCTTTAATCTCCTTCCAAAATGAGAAGGCGCTAGACATTTAACGCCAGATATAAATTGGTGTTCGGGAGCAGATGAACGAAATTTTGAAATTGGTTCTAAAAGAAGTTAAACCAACCCCAGCCGACCGGAAGCGTCTCGAGCGGGTGGCGGCCGAGCTCATCGGGCAAACAAATGCCGCCTGCGCGAAACTCAACATAGACGCAAAGGCGATGCTCGTGGGCTCAGCCGCGCGCGACACTTGGCTTCGCTCCGAGCGTGACATCGATATTTTCATCCTCTTTCCTGAGGAGCTCCCGCGGGAGGAACTCGAGCGCCAAGGGCTAGCGGTGGCGCGGGAGGTGGCCGGCGCCAAGGGAAGAGAGCAGTTCGCCGAGCACCCCTATGTGACCACGCGGTTCAAGGGGTTCGATGTCGACCTAGTGCCATGCTACGATGTCGCCAAACCAAGTGAAATCAAAAGTGCGGTCGATCGCTCACCCCACCACCAGCGCTACATCACTGAATACCTGACGTCCGAACTTGCTGATGAAGTGCTGCTGACGAAACAATTCATGCTCGGCGTTGGTTGCTATGGCTCGGAGCTGAAGGTACAGGGTTTCTCAGGATATCTCTGCGAACTCCTCGTGCTGCACTACGGATCATTTGAAAAGTTAGTAGAAGGTGCGAGCGGTTGGAAGCCAAGCACGGTCATCGACCCCGAACGCAGTTACCCAGATCCCTCCGAAGCTAAGAGGATGTTTGAGAAGCAGCCACTCATCGTCATAGATCCCGTCGACGCGAGCCGAAACGTGGGCGCCGCGGTTTCGATGCAGAATTTCGCTACTTTCGTTCGCGCTTGCCAGGATTTTGCACGCGGGCCGAGCGAGCGATTTTTCTTCCCCAAGCCCGCGCGGAGGCTGAGCGCACGGCAGATTCAGGCGACATTGAAGCATAGGGGAACCGCCTTGTTTTGTGTCACTTTCTCCCCGCCTGATGTCGTCCCCGATGTGCTCTATCCTCAGCTCCGGAAAGCTGAGCGGACTCTCGTGACGCGGCTGGCGCGAGCTGGGTTTGAGGTGATGCGGAGCGATGTGTGGTCTAATTCTCGGGCTCTCATTCTGCTCGAGCTGGCGGTGGCGAAACTTCCCCGGGTTCGCGCCCACGTTGGACCTCCGGTTTCGATTGAGGTCAAGGATTTCATCCAAACCCACCTTAAATCGAAGCAAAAGTTAGCCGGTCCATTCACGAATGCGGCGGGAAGGCTAGTCTTCGAACTCAAGCGCGAACAGCCAAACGCGGGGGAGGTACTTGAGCAAGCATTAAAGGAACGCGCAACCCTCGGCAAGCACGTGGGTGAGGCCATCGCAAAGGAGTATCAAATTTACACAGGGAAAGATATCGTGCAGCTTTGTGGGGATGAAAAAGTTCGCGCGTTTATCTCCGAATATTTAACGCGCTGCCTACCTTGGTATCGGTAGTACGAAGAAATTAATTATGAATACTTTATGGAATCTAAGGAAGAATCGATTGATATTATGAAAAGAAAAACTTGACGAAAGATTTGATATCCAAATTACCACACTAATCCAATTTCAAAATTTAACAAAATTAACATTAAATAGATTCTCGTTTATTATCTACTTGGGCTAAAATGGTGAAAGCAATCAGAGGAAGAATTGTTATAATGATTTTAGGAATTTTAGCTATAGTGGTCGGATACTGGGGGGCATTTATTGGGGTTACCAACTTTTGGCGGGTGAGGGTGCCGCCGGTTGGTACCTTCCTCATTATTTTAGGTATCTTCTGGGTAGTTATGGGATTCGCGGCGCCAGCCCGGATATTTATGAGTTTCAGGGCGCCGGCGAAAAAACCGAAGTTTGTCTTAGCCATCATCGGGGCTCTTTTCATCACACTCCTGCTCGTTCTATGTGTACCTGTAAGTCTATTCATTTTAGCACATTAGCTCAGCATTTTCAAGCATACAATCATCAAGAAGTTTTTCAATACACAAAGTCCGCCGAGGAGCTTGATACCGACACAAGAATCGAACGTCTTCTAATTCCCAGTAACGCTTTAAATTTTTTTGGTTACGAGTTCTACCCGAGCGAGCGTACTGTAAATTGGCCCTTTAGGGGTCAGTGTACTCTGTTTCAGTTCAATTGCTTGAGCACGCGTCACTCCAAACTCTGCGTCGGTCATTTCTTTGATAAATGCCGCTAGCCGCTCCT
The DNA here is from genome assembly GCA_001515185.1 of Hadesarchaea archaeon DG-33. Lineage (GTDB taxonomy): Archaea > Hadarchaeota > Hadarchaeia > Hadarchaeales > Hadarchaeaceae > DG-33. The sequence continues at coordinate 6,737 of LQHI01000030.1, forward strand.
TTTGTTTAGCCGTTTTAACCCGGGCAATTGTTAGGTGGGGGACGAAATCTCGCTCTGAGCGGAACCCCAGTGGCCTCAACTCGCGGTCTATCCCTTGCTGGAGGCCGATGACCTCATCATGTCCCTCGGCCACTCCTGCCCACACGACTCGGATGTAGCGCAAGTTCGGGAAGACACCTATGCCCTTAACCCCGATGTCGAATTGCCCTGTTCCCGTAGCGGCCCTTTTCAACGCCTCAGCAATTTCACCAACCCTGTCTTCGGAAACCTCCCCGAGGAATTTCATCGTCACGTGGATGTTGGGTGGTTCGACGAGCTTGAGTTGTCCCCCGGTTGTCTGAAGTTGATCTTGGGCGGCCGCCAGTTTCTGTCTGACCGCCTCGTCGATATCGATTCCGATGAAAGCTCGCACCATTTGGACACCTAGCATGTGACGTGAAATGCGCCGGCCACCTTTCGCCCTGCATTTGCCTCCTCGTTGTATTGTTTGAGGGCATCTGGGGTGATCTCATCGATTATCTTAACACCTTGTTTCACCGCTAATTCAGAAGCTTCTTTGTCAACTTCGACGCAGCCTGACTGGCCAGTTCCAACTATGACCAGCTCCGGCTTCCCCTTGAGCAGGAAGTCGAACTCGTTAAGCGTGAACTCATGGTTTCGATTCCGTCTTCTGATCGAACCATCAGCTAAAATCCAAACATCATGGAGATAGTGCTTGCCATCCACGGTGATGCTCCCGAAGCTCGTTCCATCAATGCGAACCATTCAACCACCTTCATAACTTTTGAGTTTCAAATTTAACAACCTTTGGCAGGTCACGAACGCTCTCGATGATAGCGTCTGGGCCGTACTTTTCTAGGAGTTCCCGCCGCATCAGGCCAGTCAGCACGGCGACTGTTCGTGCGCCTAGGATTTTGCCGTCCCTCACATCATTCCAGTAGTCCCCCACAACCACGCAGTCCCTAGGGTCGAATCCAAGACTTTCGGCCGCGAGCCTTAAGATTTCGACCTTGGAGAAGTGGTGCTGCTTATTTAAATCATTAATCGCATCATCCCCTGTAACGATAGCCTTCACAAATTTATCAAGTCCAAAACTCGCCAATTCCTCTTTTATTTGAGCCTTGGGCGCGATGCAGCTCGTGATGACCGCGATAGGGACACCCGCGTCGTTGAGCTTTTGAAAAACTTCCCTCACGCCCGGGATCAGCTTGCTGCCCGGGTCGTCCGCTCGATATCTTCGCAAAAACTCGAGCCAGAACTCATGCAGCTTTTGTTCTCGTTCTTTATTGAATGGTGCAGTAATTACATCATCAAGCGTGTCCGCAACATAATATTTTAAAAACTCATCCCACCCAAATGGTTTGTCCCCACGCTCTCTTAGCAGTTGATTGAAGACATCATAAAATCGTTTGAGAGTGTCGACCAGTGTGCAATCGTAATCAAATATAACCGCTTTTGCTGTAATCATGAATTTTCCCCTTAAACAAGTACATCCTCTGCAGGCTTCTTATCTTTTTTCGGCTTCATTTAAACAACCCTAAAGAGGTTCTTTGCTTTAGATGGTTAAAATTTGGGTTTAACCTTTGCTGTGGAGTCGTCTTCTCGAACTGCTTGAACCATGCCAATCTAATCAAGCTTGAGTTCTCTTGAGATCTCATAATTGGGGGTGTTGAATTTTTATCTGCAGCATGTAAGTAAAAAAAGGGAAAATGAAAGCAGTTTGTTTGCTTTCCGGAGGAATCGATAGCGCCACGGCGGCGGGGGCAAATTGCAACCAAAGAAATCGAAAGCGCGAAAAAAATCGCTGAGGCGCTGGGCGTCAAAAAGCACCGCGTTGTCGATATCTCATTTATGAAGGAGCTTTACGGCCCTGGTGCCACTGTGCTTCTTGACGAGCACATGCCCATGCCCGAAAAGTTCGAGCAAAGCATAATCGTACCATTTAGAAATGGCATCCTGATCGCCATTGCCGCTGGGTATGCAGCGACAGTCGGTGGTATCTCTTGGTACCGAATCCAAGCTCACTGTAAAAAACCCGCTAGCAGACAAGACAAAAGCCGAAGTGATAAGGCTGGCCGTTGAGCTTGGGGTTCCTCTTGAGCTTACGTGGAGCTGCTACTTGAATCGCGAACTTCATTGTGGGCGCTGTGAGTCATGCCGAAACAGAAAACGCGCATTCGAGGAGGCTGGCGTTAAAGACCCGACGATTTATGCGAAGTCAGAGCCCAAGCCATCAACGTAATCATAATCATTTGGCATCATCCGCAATGATCTTACCGTATTAGCGAATTTGCCCTATTGTTCCCCAAACTCCCACAGTGCAAGGCCAGTTGTTTGGTCGTATTCCCGTTCGAGTTTATTACCCAACAACTCTTGAAGGTGAAGTTCAGCCGCAAAAACCGTTGCATTAATCAGATGCCCCGCATAGGTCTTGCCCGTCTCGTCGGCGAGCACAGCATGAAGGTGCACAAATGGTTTGCCATCCTTGAGCGAGAGGTTGCCGAAACAACTCGCGATCTCCAGGGGCTTGTCGAGTTTAATTTGTTGGTACTCGTGTTTGACTTGGTCGTAGCAAGCCAGCTTTGCTTTCTTGACCGCACCGATTACGGTGAAGACCGCCATCATGACTCGTTTTTCCTTCGCAAACTTTTTGATCGACTGTACGAACGCTGAATTGTGCTTGAGCCCACACAAGAAAAACCTGCCTAGCTTATAGCTTTCTGATTGCACGCTTACCCCCAACCCATATCTGCACAAAGGCTTAAGTTATTTGCACGATTCGAATAGACGTGCGCAAACTAGTTTTTCGACTAGATTTGGGTCCGGCTCCCAGCACGGATTGTCACACCCAAAATCTCTTTGGTTAATGCAGACAATTTCTTGCGGGATTAAATGGCTGAGTTCGTCGAAATCTCTAGGTCAGGCCCGTCCGCCGCACAAGAGGCAATGAATACCTTCAAAGCCGGAAAAAATGTGGTGCTCTTGGGTGGTGGTGTTTCGCTGGAGGAAGAGGTTGAGCTCAAGCAAACTGCAGCTAAACGCGGACTCTTGCTCCTTGGCCCGGGATGCGGCACCGCTATCGTCGAGGGCGCAAGTTACGGATTCGCCAACGTGGTGCGCCAAGGCCCCGTGGGCATTGTCGGCACCCTCGGAACTGGGATTCAAGAAGTTTCATGTTTAGTCGATAATGTTGGAATCTCACACATTCTTGGAGTGGGTGCTCGCGACCTCTCGCAAAAAGTCGGTGGAATTGGTACGCTCTTGGCGTTGAAGTTTCTGGAGGCTGACGAGGCAACAAAGGTCATCGTTCTGGTAGGTGGGGCTCCAGCGACTAGCGTAGTCCACCTGGTTCTGGATGCAGTTGGCAAAATCAGGAAGCCCGCAGTCGTGTGTTTTCTTGGAGACGATGCAAAGCTTATTTCTAAGGCTGGAGTAACGCCCGCGGCCACGTTGGAGGACGCGGCAGCCAAAGCAGTTGCGCTGGCGAGTGGGGAAAAACCAAAGACAATCAGTTTCACGCTTCCTCCCAGTGAAGTCAAATCACTGGCCGAGCGAGAGCATTCAAAATTTGGCTATGGACAGAAGTACATTAGGGGACTCTTTTCAGGAAGCGGGTTGTGCACGGAAGCAATGGTGATCTTGCAGAAACTTGTGGGCGATATTTACTCGAACGTTCCGCTCCGTCCAAGGTTGCGGTTGCCTGACCCCTACTCGAGCAAGCGCCATGCATGCGTCGATTTCGAGGCGGAGGAGTTTGCGCGAGGGGCACCTCACCCTATCATCGATTTAGATCTCAGGTGCAAACGAATCCTGAAGGAGGCGCGAGACTGGGAGGTGGCCACACTCTTATTCGATGTCGTGCTGGGGCAGGGCGCTCACCCCGATCCAGCATATGAGTTAACCAAAGCGGTTGAGGAAGCGAAGAGCATAACTGATCGGGAGGGGGGTTACCTCAGCGTGGTGGCGTCCGTAATTGGAACCTCTCGAGACCCGCAAAATTTACCTGTACAATGTAAGAAACTAGAAAAAGCCGGCATTATAGTTATGCCATCAAATGCTCAAGCGGCACGTATGGCCGCGCTGATAGCCACTCATGGAGATGTATGGAAAAAAATGAGTTTGTGAAAGGATAAATCGGGCTAAGCGATTAATAAGACCTGGAGGACGAAACCGATGCCACACGAGCTAATCATTGTGGGTGGGGGACCTGCTGGCTTGAGCGCCGGAATATACGGTATAAGGAGCGGTTTGAAGACTTTAATACTTGAGAAGGCGGTGGCCGGAGGGCTAGCGGGAGAGGCTCCCTTGGTCGAGAACTACCCGGGCATGGATGCGATAAGGGGCATGGAACTCGTGGAGAAATTGAAAGCACACGCTGCGAAATACGTTGAGCTTAGAGAATTTGAACCTGTGAAGAACATAGAAGTCGGAAAGGATTTTTTGGTCCACACGGAGAAGGGCGAGTATCCCACAAGAGCTCTGATACTCGCGACCGGCACGACCCACAAAAAACTAGGCGTGAAAGGAGAAAATGAATTTTTTGGAAAAGGTATATCCTATTGCGCCACCTGTGACGGTTTTCTCTTCAAAGGCAAGAGAGTAGCGGTAGTGGGTGGAGGAAACTCTGCCGCGATGGATGCAATTTATCTCGACAGTATAGGATGCGATGTCACCTTAATTCACAGAAGGGACGAGCTCAGGGCTGAGGAGTATCTTCAAAAAAGATTCGCCGGTCAAGTTGATATCCGCTTGAATTCTGTGGTGGAGGAGATAACAGGTGATAATTTCGTGAAAGGGGTTCGAATACACAACACTAAGGAAAATACTAAAAAAGACCTCGAGGTAGCAGGAGTTTTCGTGTCGATAGGAGAGGACCCCAACAGCGAACTCGCGGCGAAAATAGGAATTTCCCTTGATGAGGAGGGCTATATCACAACCGACAAAACCCAGAGGACAAACATCCCCAGAATTTATGCTGCGGGTGATGTAACGGGTGGAGTTAAACAGATTGTGGTAGCGTGCTCCAAGGGCGCGGTTGCTGCTTTATCGGCCTTCGAGGACCTCAGAAATCCCTACTGGACAAAAAAGGTGTAGAATGAACGACATCAAAAAATTTGTGCGATTCTACAAAAGCGATTTTGGTAGGAAAGTTCTGGCTAGAGAAGCGAATTATCTGAAAAAAGAGCTGAAAGATAGAAAAAAGATCCTCGACATCGGATGCGGGATCGGCTATTTTGAGGAAATGCTGCCCGGATTAAACATCATTGGTCTTGATAATTCGAGAGAGATGTTAGAAGAAGCGAGAAAGAGTAGCAGTAAAAAATTTGTGTTCGGAGATGCAGAACACTTAGATTTCCCCGAGGAATCTTTTGACGGCGCCTTCATGGTGACGACTTTGGAGTTTTTAGACGACTACAAAAAGGTCGTGGACGAGGTGGTTAGAGTCTTGGAGCCTAAGGGCAAATTTGTGGCCATGATATTGAATCCGGAATCGGAGTACTTCAAATCCCACATGCACAAAGCAGATTCATACTTCAGAAAAATAAAACACACAAATCTAAAGGAAATAGAGAGCTACATCTCAAAATTATTCGCTATGACTGGTGAGTATTTTTTAGGGATACGAGGTCAGGAAGTCTTCGATACCCGTGATAAAAATCTGGCGTCTCTATACGTGGTTAAGGGAGTAAAAGTCTAACTGCCGACCTTCCTCGCTTTCGGCCGTTTGAGTTGTTTCAGCTTTTTCAGCCCCACAACTTTTTTTACTTCGGCTTTTTTCGCCTCGTAAACTGAGCAAGCATTCATTCCTTTGAAATCTTTTTCAATTTCACCCAGTTCCTCCGGGGTCAGGGGCCTAACGGGGCTTTGCCTGAGAGGGGTATTGATCTGAACTTCATCTGGCTTAATTGTCCTCGCAATCGCCGCAATTTCTTTGGAGAAATCTTTGTTCTCCGGGACGAACATCGCTTCAAGCGAAAATTTTCCCTTGAACTCCTCCCGGAATTTTTTCATTCCCTCGATGGTGTACGCAAGATGAATTCCCTTATGGGGGCGGTTTATTCGCTTAAAAATCTCCTCGTTAGGGGCGTCCAACTCCCCGATGACAATATCTGCTTGAGCAAGATCTCTTCTCACGTCCTCCCAATTCATCAGGGAGGAGTTCGTCAAGACGGCGATCGGGAGACCCGAGACCTCCTTCGCAACTTTTATAGCTTCACCCAAATTCAGAGCCAGAGTTGGTTCACCCGTCCCAGAAAAAGTCACGACATCCGCCTCAACCTCTTTCATGACTTCCCGAAGTTCTAGCGCTACCCGCTCGGTAGGGACGAAGATCCTGCGTTTGGTTGTCAACTCCGTGGTCTTGCCCAGCGAACAATAAATACAGTCAAGCGAGCATACCTTTCCTTTCTCTTGGCAAATCAAATCTACTCCCAACGACCTTCCAAGCCGCCACGATGAAACAGGACCATAAACTATTTCCATGGGTTCACCTTTGCCAGCCCATCATCTTTCCTTTAACCTTCCGTCAAATAGGGCCATCAGAGGATATTCTTTATCCGCTGTTCCAAATGCTGCCTAGGCAAGGCCCCGGTGACTTGGTCCATTAATTTACCGTTTTTGAAAATCAACAAAGTTGGAACCGCCATTATGCCATATTTAGCCGCAGTAATCCGATTCTCACCGACGTTCAGCTTGCTAAAAACAACCTTCCCCGAATAGTCCTTAGCCAGTTCCTCGATGACCGGTGCGACCATGTGGCAGGGGGGGCACCATTGAGCCCAAAAATCGACCACGATGACAGGGTACTTCCTAATCGTGTCTTCAAACGTCTGGTCCGTGACCTGAATGGGTTTGTCGATTACCCCTTTTTTTCCCAAATATTTCTCCTCCAGCTCTTTCAATTTTCTCTTACGTATTTTATCTAGCTCGTCCACATTAAAGCCTCCGCCTTCCTCCCCTCTTCCTTACGAACAGAAGGGGAAAAACAATATCACTCACACAGCACGGAACCCACACCGCTATGAAGAGTATCGGAAAAATGAGCGGCAATAGCGGGATCCAGTCCGCCGGCGCCCCAAATGTCGTGAAATAAAATAGCGATGAATAAGTGCTCAACAACACGTGCCCGGCGTGTGGAAACCTTGTCCGAGACCACAACAGTCCGATTGCGATGCCAGCAAGCGCTGAGAGGGTTATGAGCCATGTGTGTTCGATGAAACATACGTGAAGAGTTATGGGGAGCCCAAGCAATACTCCCCCAATATAAGGAAAAACTATATCGCTTGTCGAACATATTGCGATTGATCCGACGAAACCGATTCCCACTGCCACCGCGACGCCACCACGATATCGTCTGTACATAGCAGTAGTTACGAGCGCGCTCAATACGATGTGAAGGGGGTGCAAAACGTGGAAAATTATATGAGGGGTTTCGTAAGAAAACCCAACAAGGATCATAATGCCCATGAGAATCACTCCAGTAAGAGCTCCAAATGCCGTGAAGGGAGCGTGTCTCTTGAGTTCGTAAACGATTTGCTTTAGTAAACTCAATTGTTTCACCTTCCATTTATTTTTTCTTGCATTTTGGATCGCTGAAGATAACCTTTTTGCATGGACAGATTTCTGGATGCCCGTAGGCCTTGCAAATGGCGTTGATGAGGCTCCTTGAAGCACGGTAATCCAACTTAGAAGCCTCGTTGCAAGCCCTTTGGGCATTGTACTTAAGGAGATCCGTAAAGAGAATCTCCAAAATCCTGTGCTTTCTCAGCAGCTTCTGGGCCTCTGCTATGCCCTCTTTAGTCAGTTCAACGCCATGGTAGCGCCTGTGCCAGAGAAGGTTTTTCTCGGAAAGATTTTGAATCACTTCGGTCACCGTGGCTGGCCGAACTCCAAGAGATTTTGCCACGGCTGTAGTCCTGACCTTGGTGGACTCCTCGCACTGCCCTCTGTATATCAATTTTAGATATTTCGCTTCATTCTCAGTTACGCTTAGTTCGGCGCTCATAACACATCTCCCTGTATATTTTAGGGGTTCCCTAAATTTAAAGAAGTTCTAATCCAAAGATGTGGCAGTAGCCAAAAGGTTAATAATAAAGATTTAGAATTCAACCTAGAAGAAATCGAGGTAGATGAAATGGACTTCCTGCCAAGATATTTATTCCTCACCCGTGGAGTCGGGCACGACCGGGAAAAATTCCTCCAGGGTGCAAAATGATAACCCGGGAAAAGGGTTTGAGCCACCTGCGCGATGGGCAAATTATTTTCGGTGTTTTCGGAAAATGCTGCAGCAACGAGCGGAGGAGGCTAATATCCGCAAGCATAGGTTGCGCTCTTCCAGCAGACAAAAACACTTACGGGTATATCAGCGAGCATGATGCCTACGGGCAAACAGCGGAAGAAGCCGGCGATTACGCGGAAGACTTGGCGGCTTCTATGCAAACAGATATGGAAGATTTCTCGAAAGATCGTAAGGACTACAAACATGACGCAGACCGCCTTGGTGAAGGAGGGAATGTGGTCAACGGTCTTCGCCGCAGCGATTTTTGTGCTATAGCGCGAGGTGTGCGCCTTTAGTCTTTTTCATAACCATTTTCGATCATGGCGGCGGTGCAACAGATACCTACGCATATTCTCGAGAATTTCAGATTCTCTAGGTGGACCCTTTGTTTTGTGATAAGATTCAACAACTCATCAATGATCAAGCTCGTGCGCCCTGTTGTTTTAAAAATTCCTCCACTTTATCCACAACTCGCATGAAAGCTTTGGCAGCAGGAGTTTCTGCATGCTCGACGATGAATGGTGTCCCTCTGTCTGAATCCTCGCATATCTTTGAATCGATTGGAATCCTATCGAGGAACGGTACTCCAAGTTCTCCCGCTATTTTTTGACCTCCTCCGCTTCCAAAAATATCAACTTCTGCCCCGCACTTTGGACAAACGAACCCACTCATGTTTTCAACTATGCCCAGCACAGGTACGTGCAACTCTCTTGTAAATCCGACGGCCCTCTTGACGACGATTTGGGAAACCTCAGAAGGAGCAGTCACAATAATAACGCCGTCGATGCCGGGCAACAACTGCATCAAGCTAAGGGGTTCATCGCCAGTGCCTGGAGGTACATCTACAAGCAGAAAATCTAGGTTGCCCCATGCTACGTCCGCCAGAAACTGCCTGATCGCGCCCATCTTCATGGGGCCGCGCCAGATGACTGGA
>LQHI01000031.1 GCA_001515185.1 Hadesarchaea archaeon DG-33
TAACAAAGTTGTACTTCCCATATAGCGCAATTTCTATCATTATTATATTCTTAATAATCCTTATACTCTGTACAGTTTTCGAAAGCGAAAACGTGGTTGAGGAGGCAAAAAGGGACTAATACTACAGTTACATCCTCTTCAAAAACTAGCTTGCCGGATTAACGTGACATAAATTTTGTACCTCTATTGTAAATACATCTACCATCTGTTGGATTCAAGCGTCCTGAATTTCAGTTATTTTCACACCCATTGCGAAAAATTTATCCACTTGCGTGAAATCGTAATCAATGAGTGTCGAAATGTACGTGATAAAGGCATCGGGGGAAAAAGAAGAACTCGATGTCGAAAAGGTCAGGAAAACCTGCCTGAGGGCGGGGGCGTCAAGAGAGCTGGCCGACAAGATCGCGAGAGAAGTCGAGAAGAGGGCCTACGACGGGATAACCACCAGAGAGGTCCTGAACCTCACCCTCAAACTGCTCAAAAAGGAACCGGAAGCCGCCATCAGATACGACCTGAAGAGGGCGATCATGTCCCTCGGCCCCACCGGTTTCCCCTTTGAAAAGTTCGTCGCCGAGCTGCTTCAAAATTACGGCTACAAGACCAAGGTGGGGCAGGTCATCCGGGGCAGATGTGTTGACCACGAGATTGACATCGTCGCGGAAAAGGACGACAAACGTTATCTGGTGGAGTGCAAGTACCACAACGCCCTCGGGATACACACTGATTTGAAAGTTTCCCTGTACACCCACGCGAGATTCTTGGATTTAGGCGATAATTTTGACCAAGCCTGGCTGGTCTGCAATACCAAATTAACGGCTGAGGCAAGGAAGTATGCAGAATGCGCCGGCTTGAAAATCACGAGCTGGAGACACCCGCGAAAGGAGAGCTTGGAGAGGATGATAGAGGAAAAGAAACTTTATCCTATTACAATTTTGAGGTCTGTCAAGGGATTCGCGAAGGATCGATTGTTTCAAGCCGGGATAGTGTTGGCAAAGGACCTGCTCAACTACGGATTTGAGGGCCTGAAAAAAATGACAGATTTGCCTCAGGACAATTTGAATAAAATTATGGAAGAAGCCAAGGTGGTGCGGTATTAGGGGTTTGGCTTGGAAAATGGACATTTAATTGGGTCATGAGTATTCGTATTTTTTCAGGGGCGGGCGCTGCACCTAGGAAGTATTTTTATTCTAGGTTCGCACAAGTCTCAGCGGAAGGGATCACAAGAACCGGGTGAACTCAAATGAAAGAGTCAAGGCGGAAGAAACCCACGCCTTTGGGCTGGGTAACCATAGCGATTATCTTAGCGGTTTTTATTTTTGGTGTTTTTCTTTGGATTGTCCCGCACGTTAGGGAAGATCCCGCCGGTACTATAATTCGCACGTTCATATTGTTGATTACTTTAGCGGTGGTAATCGGCGTAGCGAGGGCATTGGGCGGGAAAAGTCTGTTCCGGGAGTGAAGATATAGAACGTGTAAAAGTCCGCCGCGTATCCCGAAAGTTAAATCTCCATTAAAAGTCATCCGGGAGAACCCGTGAAGGCGGAGAATGTGCGCCAACCATTTTTAACCTATGGTGCGGTATTAGGGGTTTGAACCCAGATTTGTCCCTCCACAATATTCCCAGAAAATCTCCTCAGAAAATGCTCAGACACCTTTGAACGCCCACGGTGCGAGGGAAAAATGGAACTTCGATTCGAGCCTTGCTTTATTTTTTGAAATGTGAAGCGATTGTCGGCATCCATAACCATAAGAGTTAATAGTGATTTACAACCGCCGCTTTCAAGGCAAACTCAAAAGGGAACTTAAATTAATTTCCCTAGGCTTGGTACCGCTAGCCCTTTTTTCTTTTCATGAACAGCCCAGATGCAATCGAAAACCCCGAAGCTCCGAAAGCTAACAATACAATCCCAAGCAAGCTGGTCGTGAGGCCGGGTGACAAAGGAAATCCATATTTTTGAACGCTCCACCCCCAGCCAGCTATAGCCATCAAAATCCCTAACAGGGGCAAATAAGCGATCCTTTCCTTAACTGCTGATGCCCAGTTTCTGATAAATGCCGATATCAATACTAACCCTCCAAACAATACAACAATGCCGCCGATTAAGAGGAGAAAAACATTGAGATTACCCGATATGTTTGTGGTAATCATGTCCCAGCCTGATATGTTGGATAACCTCTCCCATCGAAGGAAAACCGCTATGATCGTTAAGAGGTCGCCGATCAAGGTTACTGCTACGGCGATCGATAAAAATATTTTCCTCACGTTCTACCTTTTTTCTTTAACATTGGGTTTTATAAAGTGTTTGCGGTTCGCGAGGGCTGGGTAGGGGTCGAATTTTGAGACGCATCTTAGACTATGGTGCGGTATTAGGGGTTTGTACCCGAATTTGCACCCTATGGAAATTTTGGTATTACACCTTTAGTAATGGTTTAATCATGAAGAGAGTGATAGAAAAATTAGAGGGATCAAGATATGAAGCGGGAGACAAAAGGTAAAATTTTAATGAGTATCTTAGGAATCACCTTTTTCCTGAATATTATTGCTATTAATTTTTTTCCTCCAACCATCGGAGAATTGGTAGTTGTAGGATGGGTGATATTCGGAATTGGTGCGTTGTTTTATATTCTATCTGTAGTCACGCTTGTTAGAAAAGGTGTTAGTAACATCGTTGATAGCAGAATTTACGGTATTGTTCGGCATCCAATGTATCTAGGGGCGATGGCAATGTTCTTTTCTCATATGTTCTTAGGCCAAAGTTGGGTAGTTGTAATTGGTGCTATTGTGGCTATTGTTTGCTGCTACCTGATTGTTCAATCCGAAGACCAGCAAAATATCGAGAAGTTTGGCGATGATTACAAACGTTACATGGAGAGGGTGCCGAGAATAAATTTCTTGCTAGGGATCATACGGTTGCTACGGAGTGGAAAGCGAGGATGAAAAACGGGGTAATGAAACTAATTTTTGTGCAGAAATTGGATTAGCGTTCCGAACCCAAACGGGTGCGAGCCGATGGCGGGCCGGACGGTATCCGAACCTAAATGGATTCGGGCCCGCTAGGGAAATTTATGTTTTATATAACAATCGAAAGTTTTTTTAAAGGTTGTTATATAAATAACTATCATGAAAACTTTGACGAGATACCTGCTATCAAGCTTCGGCGGGGGAGTGGTGACGCGGGATGAGGTCAAGGCGGCGTGCAAGAAGTTCAGGGCAAGCTACGCGAGCACTGTGAACTTCATGATCTCCTATGGATACCTGATCAGGATCCTCCGGGGGCTGTACTACGTCAAGACCCTCGAGGAGTTCAAGCTGGGGAAAGCTGTGGACGTTCACAGAGTGATTTCCCTTGGCCTGAACAGGCTGGGAGTCAGCTGGTACTTCGGCCTCTACACCGCGCTCAGGCTGAACGGCCTCATCTACGAGTTTCCCAGCGTCACCTTCATCGTGAACGACAGCATATTCAGGCCGAAGGAAATAGAGATAGCTGGGGGGAAGACGAGGTTCTTGAAACTAAAACGCGGGCTCTTCGGATTCGGGGTTGTTGACAAGGATGGCGTTAAATTCTCCGACCCCGAGAAAACGGTCTTGGATCTCGTCTATTTTTCTAGGTACCGCGGCCTGCCGGGGGAGAGGATAATCTCGATGATAGGCGAGTACGGCGGGCGTTTGGAAAAGGAGAAGCTCGAGGTCTACTTGAAATTTTACCCTAAAACCGTCGAAGGGGTTATTAGAGATGCCGGACTTGTCTGAGTTCGTCTCATTCGTCGCCCGGAAATCCAAAGTGAAGAACACCAGCTTGATAGAGAAGGATGTGATGCTGCACAGGATACTCAAGGAGTTCTGCTCTTCTCCACTTTCGGCGAACTATCTTTTCAAAGGGGGCAGCTGCTTGGTCAAATGCTACTTTGGCTACTACAGGTTCAGCGTAGATCTTGATTTCACGTGGCGCGATCAAGAGGCGTGGAAGGGGCTGGGAGAAAAAAAGCTGAGGAGAAAGCTGTCGGCGGAGATAAAGAGCCTCGCCTCATTTCTGGCGAAAGTTTCGGGAGAATTGAATCTCGAGTTCAAGGTTGAGCCGGGGGAGAGGAAGTTTATGGAATTCGGCGGGGGAGGAAGGATGGCAACTTTCAAGCTCTGGAAGGGATCAGAGCTGATAAAAATTCAGGTGAATTTTGTGGAGAAACTGCTGTTTTCCCCGAAGTTCGCCAGGGCGAGGACTTTGCTGGACGGGGTTAAATTATCGAGGGATGAGCGGGTGTACTTCGGAGAATTCTTGGATTTCTACAGACCCTTCAAGCTGATGGCCTACGACGGGAGGGAGATCTTGTGCGAGAAAGTCAGGGCTATTCTAACGAGGAGGGCCCAAAAACTGAGGGACTTTTACGATCTGTTCGTGCTCTCCACGTACGGCTTTAAGCTGGAGGATTTGAGGGGGGAGATAGCCGAAAAGGTGAGGGCCTCGCTCTATTACAGGAAGTACCGGGAGAATCTCGATCGGAACAGAAAAGAGTTGGAAGTAGATGTGGGAACTCTGGAGGATCCATTTGAGAGGAGCTTGCTGATGGTGAAACCACGGAAGGATTTTGAAGATTTTCTCAAGCTGGCGCGAGAGGGGCTGAGGGAAATAGCGGTTGGCGTTATCTCTGGAGGAACTTTATGACACATGATTACGGCGTGAAAGGGTTCAGGAAAAGAGTAGATCGCGAGAAGTTGGGAAGATATTTGAAAAGATACGGGAGTAATTTCAGGAAAGGGGTCATCGAAACCCTTCGTTAGCGTTCCGAACCCAGATTTGTACTCTCATAAGTCAAAACCTAGCTAACGGACACCTAGCAAAAGTCTAAGAAAAGAACCGATATATCGATCTATGGAAGCCCCCCCTACGTAAAAACTGATAAGGAAAAAGGGAGTGGACAGGGGCTAAAGAAAAAAGAGACGCGTTAAAAAAAGGAATGGTGTAAGATGACTGTCGTCGGCGGCATGAACAAAAATCTCTCCGATATCTGCGACAGGCTTGTAAAAGCGTTGGATGAAAGTGTTGAGAAAAACCTAGCTGAGGGAATCCTGCTCTCCGGAGGCCTCGATACTTCGATCCTCGCCTACTTAGCGTCCAAAAGGATGAAGCCCAGAGCATTCACGGCCGCCCTTCTGAATACCCCAGCGCCCGATGTAAAATATGCGAAGTTGGTGGCAAAGCAGCTGGGATTGAGACACCTCGTCCACCGATTTAATGAAGACGAGCTATACGGTGCCATTGGGGCTGTCGTCAAAGCCGTTGAATCTTTTGACCCCATGGAAATCCGAAATAATGTGACGATTTACATAGGCCTAAAGAAGGCGAAGGAAAATGGCGTAAGCACAGTCATGACGGGTGATGGATGCGACGAACTTTTTGCGGGATACAGCTATTTTTTTGGGCTGGGAAAAGAGCGGCTAAATTTGGAGCTTCACAAGATATGGGAAATCATGAGGTTTTTTTCGGTGCACATGGCTAAAGCTCTGGGAATGGAGGCTAAACTTCCGTACCTCGATCCCGAGTTCAAAAGACTCGCTATGGAAGTGAGTCCAAATCTAAAAGTTCGAAGTGAAAATGAGCAAATGTTTGGCAAATGGATCTTGCGCAAGGCGTTCGAAGGCCTGCTGCCGGAGGAAATATTGTGGAGAGCTAAGACGCCCGTAGACTCCGGCTCTGGGACCATAATGCTCCCCAAATTTTTTAATTCAATCATTCCCGACGTTGAGTTTCGTGAGAAGAGGAGTAAGTACATCAAGGAGGACAAGGTGGTCATCAGGGATAAAGAGCAATTGTTCTATTACGAAGTTTACAGGTCAGCGGTGGGAGTGCCACACCCGACAGACTCAAGAGGCGATCTTTGCCCCTGGTGTAATTCAAGCGTGCCTGTCAAATCCTCGTATTGCCGGATATGTGGGGCTTCTCTCCGCTCTGAATGGTGGTTTTAGAGGAAAGTTGTCGCGTCTTGGTGCGGGGGAGGAGATTTCGTCACTAGTTTACCGGTAAAATTAGAAAATGTCTGGATGGCTCCCTGATCCCTATGGTGCAGGGGGATTCGAACACTTTCTTACCGCTTCTAACCAGCCCATTCAGAGCCGTCAAAAATGAACCTACAGTGCTGTAGCCTGCGTTGCGTCTTTAGAGGGATGGAAATTGTTTATTCAAAGTGTGCAAAAAATAATGGTCAAAGCGTATTAGCAAATTACACCATTTGAACAAGATTCGATTAATTTCATAACTTTTGCATTAGGTAGAATGCTGAAGTGTAATCTTTAGGATTCGTTTTGACCATATCTATCTCGTTTTGATGCTGTTTAAGTATCTTAAGTGCTTCTGGGTCATTATTATATTTTTGATACGATTTTAATCTCATCATGGACAACCAAGAAACCGTTCGATTTTAGTAACCGTTTCCATTCCTTGAGACCTTTTTCAAAACCAATTATCCATATTGAACCCTCAGCCCATATGATGTCGAAACTTTCATCTGGCAAATCTATTTCAAACAACGAGCATTTCATAGTCCTCACTCGACCTGAAAAGCCTTCGTCTTCAATCTTTCTATTCAGATTGTTCAGGAGAGATTGGTCGATGTCTATCCCGATTATTTCACCGTCACTCAACTTTGCCAATTCAATAGTTGGAACACCCGAACCGCAACCAATGTCAAGGATCCGTGGTCTTGGCGCTCTCTAAAATGGTCTTTCATTTCTGCTAGCAGGTCTTTAGACAAAGTCTCAGCTCATATTCACATTCGTTCTTTGTTTCTTTGGTCGACCGCGAGGAAACCATTTTGGGACTTTTTTCTGATATTCAATATACGCGTCGCCAAATATCCTTACAAGATTCTTCTCTTCATAAGTAGCCATCTTATCAAAAAGGATGACGTAGCAAATCCAAGGGATAAGCGAAACAAGCGACATTGATCCAAAGACAAATCCAAGATAAGTCAAAAGGATACTCAGATACAGCGGATGGCGAACATAAGCGAATGCGCCATCTGTTATTAAATTGAAATCTACTTTTTTCTTACCAAACAGAGACTCGTGCGAATGTAGCCCCAATATGATGGCAGAAATCTCCAAACCACCGAATAATGCTATCCGAACAATATCAGGAACAAAATCTGTGAATCTTCCGGAGAGTCTCAAGATGAAAGAGTCTAAGATCCAAATCAGAAAAAACAATACAGCAGATAAAGACAGTATCAAGTCTGTACGCGGAAATTCCTTGCCCATACCCGGGTGTTTCGGTTCTTTCATAACTTCGTATTAGTATTCTATATTGTATTTAATTTTTGAGCGTTTTCTATAAATGGAAGTCCAGCTTATAAGAGGGCCCCGACCAGAAACTTTATAAAAAGAATCGATGTAGTAAGGGAAATTTTAGCATCAGTTTAATTTTAAATCCGAAAAATGCGCCAGCCATTTTTGAGGTATGGTGCGGTATTAGGGATTTATACCTGAGTTTGTACCCTCCAAAATTTTTCCGGAAAATCTCCTAAGAAATTGGCTAATTCGCTTCTGAAAGCCTATGGTGCGGGGGATAGCCCATGAACCACCTTTAGAACCCCCTGCACCTTACCATGAGCCTCGAATTCTCCCCTATAAACAACCCCCACCCAAAGCATCGGCGGGGGAATCGGTGCGAAAGGATCAACATATCCGTATCGAATCTGAAGTGGATAGACATTTATACACTAATCTACCAACAGAAAATGGTGATACTCTGAAATATCAGGCAGCGGTAAAGTTGACCCCCAAAGAATACGAAGGAGTGGAGCGCCTCGTGAAAGCTGGCTACTTTCTGAATGTTTCAGATTTTGTTCGTTTTGCTGTACGCGACAAGCTAGAAGCACTGAAACCCACTATTGTACGCAGAATTTCTACCCAGAAAGCTATGCGGGAGGTTTATCAATATATCAAATCTCACCCCGAGGTCTACCCGGACGAGATCGCAGACGCTTTGAGCATGGATCTCGAGGCAGTCATGGGCGCTGTCTCGGCGCTGATTTCTAAAAAGAAGGTGAAGGAATCTGCATGATTGGGCGAAAGATAGGCGATGGAATCGAGGGTGAGCGTTTAGGGTGTAAATTTAGAAGGGCCAAACGAGAGCGTGTTGTAATGGGCAGCGGAAGGCACAGGGCTGTAGAGGTTGTTATCGAGGGAACACCCGCAAAGGCGTGGGTGCTCAAGCCGCTGCGTGCGCTGTAATCTAAATCGAGCCTCATTTTTTAGACCGGGACAACTTAGCGCCGAGCTTCGTGCATTAATTCGTCGAGTAATGTTGCGGCCTTTTCGGCGAACAGCCTGTCGTTGATATGAGCGTCCACTTCCACGAGTCTGATATCTGGCTTGAGGTTCTTTTTCAAGGCATTGATAAGGGCTAAATCTGCCTCAGGATCATACATATAACTGCCCTCCTTGTCACCACCGGAAAAGCCCTTTTGGGGGATGATCACCGCAGTGGGGCCAGTGGCTTTGTTCAGTTTTTCGGCCATCACCTTCCCCAGCTGGGCTCTCTCTTCCTTGGTTGTTGAGGTCCCGACCCGAACGGGGGTATGCAGATAGAGCTCCCGACTTCTGAAGCGCTCGGGTATTCCGTGGGTCGTATCGAAGGTGATAGTGTCGGTCTTGCCCGGCGCCACCAGCTGCGGGATGCCCTTTGCGCCGGCTGCTTCCAGTCTCGTCGGTCCAGCATCATAGAGGCCACCGAAAATATTTTGGAGGACCTCGGTGGTTACCAAGTCAAATACTCCGTCGATCAGCCCTTGCTCAATCCATTCCTCAAGCGTTTTACCGCCGATGCCAACGGCGTGGAAGAAGACTACCTCGTAGCCTCTTTGCCCGAGCAACTCCGTAACAAAATTGGCGCAGGGCATCAGATCTCCATGAATGGTGAGCCCGATGAGGGGTTTATCAGAGGACACGGGGCCCGGAGCGACCTTGACCATGCCCACGACGGCGCCGGCGGCCATGGTCAGCACATTTTTGGTTATCTGATTCAGGCCTATGATGTCGGCCATGGAAGGGATCATCACTATGTCTTTGGTGCCCACGTAGGGACTGGTGTCGCCTGAGGCATGGGTGGAGACCATAACTTTGGGTACGCCTAGGGGCAGGGTCCTCATGACTGCTGTGCCAGCAAAAGTCCCCATCGTCCCGCCCAAGGATAAGATTCCATCAAGTTTTCCAGATCGGTGGAGCTCCTGAACAATCTTCGCCGCGCCCCTGCTCATCATCTGTATACCCTCTCCTTCAATTCTCGAGGCCACTTCTTCAATGCTGAGCCCTGCAGCCTGGGCCACTTGCTCGCGGGTGATGTCCGGTTGGAATAGCGGCTTTCCCCGTATCCCGACATCCACCACAATTACTCGACAGCCCTGCTCCACGATTCTGTCCCTGATATATCGGTATTCCGCCCCCTTTGTGTCCAGCGTCCCGATTAGCACGATGGTCTTTTCCATTTGATTCCTCACTTTTTTAGGTGCTTTAAGTATTTTAATGTAAGAAAAAAGGTTCTCCTGAAAGTATCAGCGGAAATTGGGAAGTTTCAACCGGGTAAGTTGGCAAAAAATAATTCCCGACTCAGTCTTCCAGCCAGAATAAATTGAGAGTTTCTGAACTTGCTCATTTCACTTTTTAGAGGTTGTAGGTATTTAATATAAAAACGGCACAAAATAAACAGATACTTTTAAATAGTTTTTCCCTTTATTCAAATTGATGGCGGAAAAAAAACTAGGTTACAATATTCGTGTAAAAGCCGAAAAAGTGAATCATGAAGTTTTTAAAGAGTATGTTGAGATAGCTAGGAGGGCTGACAATGCCGGCGTATATTACCTAGCTATTCCCGAGTTCTTTGCGAGAC